>JAFQKO010000184.1 GCA_017396865.1 Clostridia bacterium
CGATGCTACCCAGACCATGGTTGCAAAGATCGACGAGGATACCTATCAGGTTCAGGTTGTTTCTTGGTACGACAACGAGAACAGCTACACCAGCCAGATGGTTCGCACCATCAAGTATTTCGCAGAGCTTGCCTAAAAGTTCTTTGCCCAAGTGTCCCAACGGACACTTGGGCAGTTTTTTTGCTTTGGCAAGCCAAAGCAAAAAAATATCGCTGAACCCGGAAGGGTTCAATCTAGCGCTTGCCCCAAAGGGCAAGCATCTCGCTCTTTGCGCAGCAAAGAATATCGCAAAAGGCCATTGAAGGTTCAATGGTCTTTTTTATAAGATAATCCCCACCGAGCATGCTCGGTGGGGATTGCGATATTTTGCCGCTTTTGCGGCAAAGCGATATATTTTCAATGCGATATAGCCTTGCGGCTGCGATATGATCCGAATTGGAATTCGGATCGCGTTTATTTATGGTATCCGCGCTCCCGCAGCAGGGCAAGGATCTCATCCACGTTGTTGCAGGTGACCAGCGGCGCACCGCGCTCGATGATCATCTCCACCCGCTCAGCGTTTTTGACGGCTGCCCCCGCCCAGGGCTGGATGCCCTTGGCGCGCATGGCTTCAAACTCCTCGGCGGTTGCCATCGGCTCGCCCTCAACGGTGCTGAACATACAGCAGCAATAGGCGCCCTTATACGGATCGCCCTCATATTCGCCCATGCACCGCGCAGGGAAATATACGTGGCGGCGAATGTAGGGGTATTTTTCCCGAATGTATAATTGCAGCTTGCCGCTGAAGGTGTTGATGACGCTGCGCTTTAAGTATCCGTAGGCATCCAGCAACGCGATCACCCGATCACACACCGCATAAGAAACCGCCTCGCGATCTTCCTCGGGATATTCCTTCATCTCGATATCGAGGGTCATGGTGGGATGATCCTTCACCAGCTCCAGCAGCTCCACCAAGGTTGGAATACGGCAGGCGGAAAACTCCGCCCCCTTATGACTGCCCGCATCCAAGGCTTGCAGCTCCTTCAGTGTATAATCCCGCACCAAGCCGGTGCCGTTGGTGGTGCGGTCGACGGTGGCATCGTGGATCAATACCAGCTCGCCATCCTTGGTGATGCGCACGTCGGTCTCGATCTGATCGACACCGATCTCAACGGCGGCACGGAAGGCCTCCATTGTATTTTCGGGATACTTGGCCGACCAGCCCCGATGGGCGGCGACCCAGATATTTTTTTCGTTTTGTTTCCAGAAGCTCATTCTTTTTTATCCTTTTTCATACCCTTGACCTGCTCGATCACCGCATCCACGATGGTGCCCATTGCCGTCTGCTTTTCGGGCACGGAAAGCTCGATGATCTCCACCTCGCCGCCGCTGATCACCAAAAAGCACATCGGGGTCAGGGAAACCTTTGCACCGCCGCCTGCGGGCTGCTGCCGCTTTTTACGGTTGGCATCCTGCAGGTCGGCACCGCCGCCCGCAAACCCGACCGAAAGCTTAGAGACGGGAATAACGGTGACGCCGTCCTTCTCGATGGGCTCGCCCATCACGGTATTTTCCTTGGAAAGCTCCATGGTTTTGGCTGCAACAAACTGCAAAACGCTTGCTAATTGATTCTTTTTTTCTTCCATTGCGATCTCCTCCCGATCATTCCTCTATTTTCTGCATTGCGACCCGCCACAGGGTAACGACTACCCTCAAAACACGGATCCGCAGGATAAAGTCCACCTCATAGGTTGCCTTGGGCTGCTCATAATCGCAGCCGAGCTGAAGATCGATCCCGCGGCGACCGACGTTCAGGTTGCCCTCCAGCCAGCCTGCCAAGGGATAAACGATGGCGCAGGCGGTGCCGTAGTCCAAGGCGGCATCCTCACCGCCGCAGACAACGCGGAAGCGGCAGCGCAGCACCTTGCATTTTTTAACGGTATTCAGCACCTCGCGCACCAGCCCCATCACCGTGGAAACGGTCTCCTGCAAGGCAGGCGAGGCGGCCGCCGCCCCTTGCTTTTCGGCAGGGGCTTCCCCCGCGTGCTTGAGGCCGAAGGCACGCTTTATAAGGGCGGTGAGCTTGCCCTCTTTTTTCTTCTTTTTCTTAGGCTTTTTCGGCTTGCCGTTGAGCTTAAAGGGGATTCGGCAGACCCGCAGATACAGCCGCAGCCCCCCCTGCTCCTTGCGCCGCACCACAAGGTCAATCGGCACCGCCAACAGCAGCAAGCATAAAACAACGAGGGCCGCCGCAACGATCCCGATAATTTTCAAGACGATCACGAACAAGCCCTCCCTGCATTTAGTCTATCTATTATTTTACCACGATAGCGGTGTAAATTCAACCTCTTTTTATAATCATATAACGCGGGCAGAATCCTGCCCGCGTTGCATTATTTCATTATGATCTCATCACTATCGCCGCAAAGCCAATCCATTGTAACCCCCAGCGCCTTTGCCAACATTCTCAATTCTGCATCGCAAACGTGCCGTTGGTTCTTCTCAATGCGCGAAACGATCAGCGGCGTCATATCCATCCCCATCAACTGCAGTTTGCGCGCCAAATCATCCTGCGTCATTGGGGGCTTTTGCAGGGCGCGCCCCAAACGCACACGTTCTGCACAGATGTTTCCTTTTATTAAGAACAGATTTCTTGCCATATTTGCACCCTCTATACAATATCTTTTTTGGATTATTACTATCTTTATTATTGATTTTATACGAAAACAAGATATAATATCGAACAGGGTAGATATTTATTATCCACTTAAGATAGTTTTAAAAAATTTTAGGTGACTTATGGTTTGTACGTTCTTTGGAAATCGGGACACATTCACGCAGAGACAAAAACCGCTCAAATCGGATGCAGATTTTCGTTTCTCTCACCCTCGGCTATATCAAGATATGCCGAGGGTGGGAAAACGGAAAAGACAAAAAAAGAACCCGCCATAGCGGGTTCTTTCCTTATAACGTCGGTCTGCGCCGATTTCAGCGGTTTTTTACAGCAACAGTTCGGCGATTTGGATAGCATTAGTCGCTGCGCCCTTTCTCACCTGGTCGCCGCAGCACCAGATCTGCAGGCCGTTTTCATCGGTGAGATCCTTACGGATACGGCCGACAAAGACAAGATCCTGATCGGTGGTATCGAGGGGCATGGGATACTTTTTCGCGTTCAGGTCGTCGACCAGCTTACAGCCGGGGGCGGAAGCGATGATCTCGCGGGCGGCCTCAACGGAGATGGGCTGCTCGGTCTTGACGGTAACGGAGATGGAATGGCTGCGGACAACGGGCACACGGATGCAGGTGCAGTTGACGAGCAGCTCGGGCAGGTGCATGATCTTGCGACCTTCGTTTTGCATCTTCATTTCCTCGGAGGTATAGCCATCGCAGGCTTCGCCGCCGATCTGGGGAATGAGGTTATAAGCGATCTGATAGGGGAACACGGTGTTCTCATAGGCTTCACCCTTGGCGAGCGCCTCGACCTCGCCCATCAGCTCAACGGGGCCTGCAGCACCTGCGCCGGAAACGGCCTGATAGGTGGAGGCGATCATGGTTTTGATGGGGCTGATCTTATTCAGCGCATTCACTGCGGTGATGGTAATGATGGTGGAGCAGTTGGGGTTGGAGATGATGCCCTTATGGTTCTTGGCATCCTCGGGATTGACCTCGGGAACGATCAGGGGCACGTCGGGATCCATACGGAAGGCGCTGGAATTATCAACAAACACCGCACCGGCCTTCACGATGGCGGGGGCAAGGCGCTTTGCCAGCTCGTTGGAGGCGGCACCGAGGACGATATCCATGCCCTCGAAGGCATTTTCATCGGCCAGCTCAACGGCGATATTCTCGCCCTTGAAGGGGATCAGCTTGCCGACGCTGCGCTCGCTGGCCAACAGCTTCAGCTTGCCGATGGGGAAATTACGCTCCTCCAAAACCTTTAACATCTCACGGCCTACCGCACCGGTAGCGCCCAAAACAGCAACATTCTTCATAATATATATTCTCCTTTAAAAATAACAAAATATAGAAAAACTCTTTTTCTTAAAGTGTATTTATTCAAACCGTTCTGTTCGCAAGCGAGTGGATTTCGGATGATTTCTGACTCTTTCGACAGCAGTTGGGATTTGTTCCCCACAAAGGAGAAAGGGACAGAAAGCGCCGAAATACGCCGCTTGCGGGCGGGACGGGCTTGGATCAATACACTTTATTTAACAAAACTATTATATAATACTCTGATTGTGCTCGCATAATCCTTATTATCGACGCCAACGATGATATTCAGCTCATCGGGGCCCTGGGAGATCATGCGGATGCTGATGCCATGCTCGCCGAGGCGGGCAAAGATCTTGCCGGAAACGCCGGCACGGAAGGCCATCTTTCTGCCGACCGCCGCCACGATAGCGATCTGGTCGGTGACCTTAATATTTTGAGGCTTGATCTTCTTTTGAAGCTCGCCCAAAATGGAATAGAGACAGGCGGAGACCGCCTTGCTGTCCATCACCAGCGAAACGCTGTCCAATCCGGAGGGGACGTACTCGATGGCGATGCCGTGATCCTCAAACACCTCCAGAATACGGCGCAGCTCGCCGACGGCAGCGGAAAGCCCGTTTTTGGTAATGGTGACGATGGAATAATCCTTTTTGCCGGCGATACCGGTGATAAACCGATGCTCGGTATCAAGGGAATCGTCGAAGGATTCCATGATCAAGGTACCGGGATGATCGGGCTCGTTGGTATTGCGGATATTCAGCGGAATATTCTTATCCCGAACGGGATAGATGGTGCCCTCATGGAGCACCTGCGCACCTGCATGGCTCAGCTCACGCAGCTCGGCATAGGTGACCCGCTCGATAGGCTGGGGATCATCCACGATACGGGGATCGGCCATCAGGATACCCGAAACGTCGGTCCAGTTCTCATAAACGTCGGCATCCAGAGCGGCGGCCGCCAGCGCACCGGTAATATCCGAGCCGCCGCGGGTGAGAGTCTTGATCCGACCGTCCGGCATAACGCCGTAGAAGCCGGGGATCACGACCTTACGCCCCTCTGCCTCCTGCACCAAAGCCGCATAGGACGCCTCACGGTCAACGGTTCCGTCATATTTAAACTTCACCCAGCGGACGGCGTCCACAAAGGCATAGCCCAGATAATCAGCCATCAGCATGGCAGAGAGATATTCACCGCGGGAGGCCAGCTCCTCGTCGCTCATCCCCTCGTCCATCTTTTTACGGATCAGATCCAGCTCCCGCTCGATATCTACGGTCAGCCCCAGATCCTCTTTGATGCCGAGATAGCGATCCCGAATCATCTTGAAAACAGGCTCGCAGGAAACGCCGTATTGAATATGGGCGTGGCAGAGATAAAGAAGATCGGTGATCTTATGATCCTCCTTAAACCGCTTCCCCGCCGCCGAAACGACCACCACCCGACGGGCGGGATCGGCCTCGACGATCTCTCGTACCTTTTTATATTGAATGGCATCGGCCATGGAAGACCCGCCGAATTTTAAAACCTTCAGCATGGCTTAATCCTCCCGTACCGCGGCCATAAATGCGGAGGCATCCTCGGCGGTGATCTCGGCCATCAGGGCGGTCATCTCCGCAACAGACATCCGCTTGGTCAGCACCGCACCGTTCCAATCCTCCGCCTGAACAGCGGCCGCCTTGGGGCTGGTGGTGCGCAGATAATAGCGATAGCTTGCGATCTCATTGGAAAGGGCACACTTTTTGGCATCCTTGGCATAGAAGGCCTTGACCCCGCCCAAAATGTCGATGCAATCCTGCACCACGTTGGCGGCGGTGGGATAGCGGCCCGCGCCCTGACCGTAGAAGCTCATCTTACCGGTCCATTCGGTGTCATAGGTGATGAGATTAAAGTTGGTAGGCACCGAGGCGGTGAGGGAGCTTTCGGCAAAGAGGGTGGGCTGCACGTAGGCGGCAACCTTGCCCTCCTCCTGCTTGGCTGCACCCAGCAGCTTACAGGTATAGCCCCGATCCTTAAAGTTCTTGACGTCGGCATCGGTGATATGGCGAATCCCAAAGGCGGGCACCGCCTGCATTTCCAAGGAAACGTCGAAGGAGATATTGGCCGAAAGGATCAGCTTATGCTTCACGTCCAAGCCATCGATATCCGCACTGGGATCGGCCTCGGCATAGCCCAAGGCCTGCGCCTCGGCCAACACCGTATCAAAGGCTAAGCCCTGATCGGTCATGTTGCTTAAAATATAGTTGGTGGTGCCGTTCATAATGCCCTCAACGGCCTTGATCGGCTCCAAGCGGTGCACCCGCTCCAGCGCGGTGAGCCAGCCGATGCCGCCGCCCACGGCGGCGGTGCAACGGAACGCCACGCCCTTTTCCTTCGCCAGGGCGATCAGCTCATCATAATAAGACGCGACCAGATACTTATTGGCAGTCACAACGTTTTTGCCTGCCTCCAGCGCCGCCTTAACAAATTCATAGGCGGGATGCAGGCCACCCATCACCTCCACCACCGTATCGATGGCGGGATCCTCAAAGAGATCCTCTGCCCGATGGGTCAGCTCGGGAATGCCAACCTCCCGAATATCCAGCACACGGCGAACCTCCATATCCGCCCGCGCTTTTGCCATTTCATACACCCCGACACCGATGGTGCCGAAGCCCATAATTCCGATTATCATGGTCGTTTTAACTCTCCTGTTTATCATTTCTGTACATTTTTCGATTTTGTCCTTCTGCGGAGGACAAATGGTTTTGTAATAGATACAGTTTACCACAGTAAACCGAAAAAAGCAAGGTATTTTCTACAAAAATGCAATTTCGACAATTTGCACAAACGCGATCCGTAATTTATGATTATTTGGCATGCACCTCGATCTGAGGGAAGGGGATATTGATCTTTTCGGCATCCAGCCGCTTCTTGATGCTTTCCAGCAGATCATAGTAGACCGTCCAATAGTCTTCGCCCTTGCTCCACGCCCGCAGAACGAAGGTCATGGCGCTGGCATCGTTGGCCGAAAGGCGGGCGAAGGGCTCCTTCCCCTCCTCCTGCACCACCAGCGGATGGGCGTTGGCCTCCTCCAGCAGCAGGGCGTTCATCCGATCGATATCGGTGCCGTATTCCACCGAAAAGGTAAGCTCGATCCGTCGATGGGTGGCGGTGGAATAGTTGACCACCTCGGTATTGGTGAGGGTGCCGTTGGGGATGGTGATGGTCTTATTATCGGCGGTGGCGAGGGTGGTATAGAATACCGAGATATCCTTCACAGTACCGCTGCGATCCATGGCCTCGATATAGTCGCCCACCTTAAAGGGGCGAAAGATCAGCAGCATGATACCGCCCGCAAAGTTGCTCAGCGAGCCCTGCAGCGCCAAGCCGATGGCCACGCCGCAGGAGGTGATCAATGCCACAAAGGAGGCCATCGGTACGCCGACGATGGCCGCAATGGTAACGATCAGCAGTGTATCGAGGCTAATATAGAGCACGCTGCCCAAAAAGGATTGCAGGCCCGGCTCCAGCGCGGCAAAGCGATGCCCCTTCTTGATGCGGCGCACCAGCCATTTGATCAGCTTGATGCCGATAAACAGCACCACCAGGCAGATCACCAGCCGAATACCCGCGCGTACACCCCAGGAAAACAGCTCCTTTAATGCTTCCTTGATCGTTTCCATTTCGATTACTTCTCCTTTGAACGGATTTTCTTTATAGTATAGCACAAATGCGCAAAAAAACAAGAGTTTCCCGCCGATGTTTACAATTACACCGATTGACGAACCCTATTTGGTATGGTATAATATAGGATGGATTTTTATAGACAAGGAGAACTCGAAATGTTTCGTACCGCTATCGTCTTTTTATACGTTGTCGGCTATATGATCGCGGCGCTGCCCGGCCTGCTCCACGCCAAGCTTTTGGAGAAAAAGCCCGAAAAGCACGCCGCCTTCTGCCGCAAAAAGATCATGAAATTCATTCGCCGCATGATCAAGGTAATGGGCATGCAGGTGGAGGTGCGGGGGCTGGAGAACGTGCCCGAGGAGGCCACCCTCACCGTATACAATCATCAGAGCCTGCTGGATGCCTTTGTGCTGATCGGCAAGATGCCGAATACCGAATCGATGGTGGCCAAAAAGGAGCTGGAAAAGGTACCCCTGATCAGCTCCTGGATGCGGGCGGGGCATTGCATCTTTATCGACCGCTCCTCCCCCCGCGCAGGCTTGCTTTGCATCAAGAAGGGTGCGGAGCTGCTGGCCAACGGCATCAACGTGACCATCGCACCCGAGGGTACCCGCAACCGCGGCGGCAAGATGCTGGAATTCAAGGGCGGTGCCTTCAAGATGGCCACCCGCGCCGAGGCCCCCGTTTTGCCGGTTGCCATCGAGGGTACCTATAAGCTTTTTGAAACCAACAAAAACCGCATCAAGGCAGGAAAGGTCATCATGGAGGTTCTGCCCCCCATCCCCACCGCAGGGCTGAGCCGCGAGGAGGAAAAGGCGCTGCCTGCCAAGGTGGCTGCCATGATCGAGGCCAAGGTTGATGCGTTGCGGGAGGAAATGAACGGATGAAACGACTCTTTTCCACGCTGCTGATCGGGCTGATGCTGCTGACCCTTATGGGCTGCAGCTCAGGCGGATATACCCCCGAGGACAGCGGCGACTACGTAACCCTCGGCAAATATAAGGGGCTGACCTGCCCCAAGGTGAGCAGCGAGGTGACCGACTATCGGCTGCTGCTCGCCCGCAACAAGGACTTGGCCGAAAACGGCTACGCCGAAACCGACACCACCGAGCGAACCGAAGGAACGGTGCAGATCAGCGACAACGTTGTTTGCAGCTTCGAGGGTCTGATCGACGGGATGCCCTTCGACGGCAACAGCGGCGAGGACACACTGCTCATCGGCAGCGATGCCTTTATTCCCGGCTTTGAGGAAGGGCTGCTGGGGGCGGAGATCGGCTCCACTGTTTCGCTGGCGCTCACCTTCCCCCATAACTATCATACCGAATCGCTGGCAGGCAAGGACGTGACCTTCAAGGTGACGGTGAAAAAGGTGATCGCACGGGTTACCTATGCGGAGCTGACCGACGAGGTTGCCGCATCGCTGGGCTATGATTCTGCCGCTGCTTACGAGGAAGCGCTGCACCAACGGGTGAGCGAGGAGCTGCGCAAGCAGGCGGAGCAGGAGCAAACCGATCTGCTTTGGGCAGCGGTTTTGGAGAACGCCGCCTTTGAAGAGGAGTTCCCCGCCGAACTCAGCGAGCTGGCTGCAAAGGAATGGGCGCGGAAATACACAGCCGAATCCCTTCAGCTGGGCTTTGAGAGCATTCAGGACTACATGACCGCCAATGCCCTTGGCGACTATGCCACCGTTCGCAAGAAGGAAACGGCCGATATGGTTAAAAGTATGCTGGTGACCCATGCCATTGTGCAGGCGGAGGGCTATGAGCTGACCGACGAGCTCTATGAGGAGCAGGCCAAGGCCATCGCAGCCGCCGCAGGCTATCAAACGGCGCAGCAGTACGTTGAGGTGATCGGCGAGGAAATGATGGAATACCACATTCTGCTGAACTATGCTCAGCGTGTTATCGTTGAAAACGCAAATATCGCTTAAAAGGAGACCGTACACATGAAAATTCGTTCCGTTCTGGCAGGGCTGCTGATCCTGCTGCTCTGCTTTACCGCCACCGGCTGCAAGCAACAACCCGCAGAGAAAGCGCCCCAACAATCGGGTGCAACCGTCGGCAAGGATACCTCGGTTGGCACCGCGCTGGCCGACGATATTCAAAAAACCGAAATCGCCGCCTTGAAGGGCACTCAGATTTCCATTGATAAGCTGAAGCTTTCCGACTATATCACCCTCGGAAACTACAAGGGCTTGGAGGTTAAGCCCGAGGAAATTAAGGTTTCCGACGAAGCACTGCAAAAGCTGCTGAAGCAAAAGCTGCAGGAATCCAGCTACGTGACCTACTCCGACCCCATCACCTCCGGCAAGGTGCAGGATGGCGACATCTGCAGCATCGACTACGTGGGTAAAAAGGACGGCGTTGCCTTTGAGGGCGGCACCGACAGCTGCGATCTGGAGATCGGCAGCGGCACCTTCATTCCCGGCTTTGAGGAAGGGCTGATCGGCAAAAAGATCGGCTCCACCGTGGATCTCAACCTCACCTTCCCCGAAAATTACCACAACAAAGAGCTGCAAGGTCAGGCGGTCGTCTTTACTGTTACTATTAATAAGGTTACCCGCAAAAGCTACAAGGAGCTGACCGACGAGCTGGCCACCACGCTGGACAAGACCGTTCAGTCTGCCGACGAATATATGGCCAAGCTGGAGAAGCAGCTCTATGACGAGCTGGAGGAGACGCTGAAATACCGCCTTTGGGATACCGCCATTGCCAACTGCACCTTCAAAGAGGAGCTGCCCGACACCATCGAGGCCATCTCTCGCCGCACCTTCTATAATTACTATTACAGCGTTGCAAATCAATATCAATTTGAATCGCTGGGCGCCTTCCTTTCCGCCAACAAGCTGACGGAAGATGCCTTCCTGAAGAGTGCACAGCAATTCACCGTTGACCAGACCAAGGGCTATCTTCTGGCGCTGGCCATCTGCGAGGCAGAGGGCTACACCGTGACCAAAGAGATGATGGACAAAAAGGCCAACGAGGCGATCGAGAACGGCAAGGCTTCCGGCAACGGCTATCAATCGTTGGAGGAGTATTACAGCGTTGTGGGCGAGGCCACCCTCTGCCTCCAGCTGCACTACACCTACGCCATCGATCTGGTGCTGGAGCAGGCGCTGGGCGCATAAGATGGAATCGATTCTGATCAGTGCCTGCCTTTTAGGGCTGCCCTGCCGCTACGACGGCGCCTCCAAGCCCTGCGAAAAGGCAATCGCTTTACTTCAAAACCCAAGCCTGCTGCTGATCCCCTACTGCCCCGAATGCTGCGGCGGGCTGCCAACGCCCCGCCCGCCTGCGGAGCGGCAGGGAGAGCGGGTAATCAATGCCGAAGGGCAGGACGTAACCGCCCAATACCAAAGGGGAGCGGAGGGCGCCCTGCAGCTCTGCCGCCTTTACGGCTGCAAGCGGGCGATCCTCAAGGCCAAAAGCCCCTCCTGCGGCAGCGGGCAGATCTACGACGGCCGCTTTGCCAAAGCCCTGACCCAAGGCGACGGCGTTACCGCCGCCCTACTGAAGGCGAGCGGCATTACCGTTGAAACCGAAAACGATCTATAAAAAGATGGTTCCGAGAAAACTCTCGGAACCATCTTTTGCTTATTTCAGTATTGAGCGGATCCATTGATCCATTTCAGCTTCCAGCTGCAATGCCACGTTCGGGCAGAACATCGGCACCAGCACACCGCCCTCATACAGATCAAACTGCACCACAAGGCCATCATAGCTGATCATCATAAAGGTCAGCGGCTTGCCGCTGCGCTGTGCATCGGTGGCTTTCGCCTCCTCCACCGCCTTGATGAACGATTGATAGTCCTCCTCGGTGGCCTTCTGCGGACACCACATCTGCGTAGGATCCTCGGCATCGATCACGTAAAACCGTGCGCAGCTTTCCGTTAAAAAGAGCGGCTTGAGCAGGGCTGCTCCGCTTTCGGCGGTCATGCCCTCCAAGGAGGTTGCTATATAGTATTGCTCCTCACCCGGCAGCATCGCCACCAGCACCTGCTCAGGGGCATAAAAATACTCCATCGGATCAAAAAGATAATAGATTGTGCCCTTCGGGAAGCTGCCGCCGAGCGACTCGGTATCGCCGAGCTTTTCGCCCAGCCCTTCGTAGAAAAGCGCATTCTCCTTGCCGTAGCAGAAGGGCGTTCCTGCGGTTGTATAAACGCGGCCGTCATATTCCACGGTATAATTCCCGCGCTCAGGCGCTTGCAGATAGGTGCGGCCCTCTACCTCCTTCAAGGGCTTTTGGCCGCCCTCCGTTTCCTCGGAGCTGCAGGCGCCCACACCGAGCACCAGCAAGCCTGCCAGCAGCATTGCAATCATACGTTTCAGCATCTTTCAATTCCTTTTTAAAAAAATAATCGTAGCGCATAGGCGCTACGATTATTTTACTTTTTTTGCGATTGTTTGTCAATAGATATTATGCCGCGATCTGCTTGAGCAGCCGCAGAGCGTCGAGCAGCGAGACCGTGCCGTCGCCGTTGACGTCAGCCGCCTCAAAATCGGCGGTCTCCTCATTAAGCTGCTGCAGCAGGAATACTACGTCGCCGGTATCCACAACGCCGTTGCCGTCGAAATCGCCGTCTTCTCCCGCATCAAGGGCAAAGGAGGTGAGAACGTTATTCGCATCCACCTCAACGCACCAACGATCTCCGTCCTTATGGCCGAGGGTGCCGCTCCAGCCATTGCCGTTCCATTCGAGGGAATACTCAACGTTCAGATAATCACGGTTAAGCGAACGAACCAATACACAGCCCTGCTCGGCATCATAGAGTCCGCTTGCCGTTACGTCTGCGTCGGCACCAAAGATACGCTTCAGCATGGCATCCAGCGCTTCGGCATCCGCACGGTAGAAGGGATTGCCGAGCTCATCGCAGCCGTAAGAATCACTGTAATCAATCAGGTTGCAGGCGTTTGCCACAACTTCCACCAACGCATCGGTGAGGGTGCCGTCGTAGGAAATCTCATAGAAAAGCAGATAGGGAGCGATCGGCAGAATTGCCTTATGGGCCTCCAACCAATCCGCCTGCTCCAACAGATTGGACTCGCGGGGCTCGCCCACGTCCATGGTGAGCGCCGTTCCCGCCTGCGTGGTGGTAAATCTTGCCCAGAAAACACCGTGATCGGTAACCAGCAGACCCTCCTCGCTCCATTCGGAACCGGGATAGGAATAGCAGTTGGCAAGCTGCAGCGCCTTCACGGTCTCCGCAGAGCCGTCGGCCCAGCGGAAGGTGATCTGCAACGAATGATCCTCTGCGTTTGCGATCTCGATCGCCGCTACGTTCTCCCGCACCAGACAGGTAACCTCGTCGGAAACGCCCAGATAGCTCAGGCAGAAGGGCACCTCCTGCGTTCCCTCCAGATAATGCTTGATGCGATTGAAATCGGTTGCGGGATAGACCACAACACCCAGCTCGGGATCATAAACGCCCTCGATCTCGCCCGCAAAGGCCGAGAGGGTATACACTTGGGTATGGCCGTTGGTATACTCCACCTGCAGCGTTGCACCGCTCAGATCGAGATACTGCTCGGCATACACCCGATCCTTCCCCGCCGCCAAGGTGACGCCGATCTGCGCCACGGGAGTTTCCTCCACAATGGTTACGGTTTCTTCCCAGGTGCGATTGCAAAACTCGATCTTCACGGTATTTTCACCGATCTGCAGTTGGTTTTCGGGCGTCTGCGACTCCAAATTCGGCCGCCAGCCCAGCTTCTCTTCGATTTCCTCGGCAGAGCCGCTCACGGTAGAGCCGTCGAACAGGGTTACGGTATAGTAGGGTGTATAGAAATAAGCGGTATAGACCGTCTCGTTGCCATTCTCGTCGACGTACGCGGTTTCGCTCCCGAACGCATCGTGATAAAGGGTTACGGGATCGGCAAAGGTGATATTCTGAACGGGATAGGGCTGCA
Organism: Clostridia bacterium; assembly: GCA_017396865.1. The sequence continues at coordinate 13,542 of JAFQKO010000184.1, forward strand.
CCTCGATCTCAAAGGTTGCCAAATAGCCCGCAAAGCTCACGTCGAAGGTGTGCAGACCGATCTGCCACTCGTTTTCATCGGACTGATCGTGTTCCATCACGAAAGAATGCTGCTGGTTAAAAATCTCGTTCATATCATAGCAGGAGCCTTCGAACGTTCTGCCGTCCTTCAGCTTAACGGCGAAGCGGCAGCGATCCTCCAGCATGAAATAATACCAGCCGATCTCATATTCGCCGGTCTCCTCGTTATAGACCTCCTGCGGATAATCATCCAGCTCCTGATAGAGCGCCGCAGGCGCCTTCAGCTCGATGCTTGCGATGGGGGTTTCCGCGATCTCCACGGTGGCGGTAGCGGTTTTCCCCAACAGCTCAACGGTGACGGAATGATTGCCAACGCTCCAGCCGCCGTCCTCAATCTGCGTGTCATAGACCAACGGCCAAACGCCCAGCGCTTCATGAACAACCTGGCCGTTTCCGACAATCGGATCGCCATCGGCCAGCGTTACCACGTAAACCAGCGCATTGCTCAGCTCATAATGATAATACGGTACTTCTGCATCGAGCGCCTCATCATAATAGGTGTTCGTATAGCCGTTGGTATTTTCGATGATCGCAGCCGCCGTTGCATAAACGGAAACCACGTTGGAGGCCTCGATCGTAACCTCAAAGTCTGCCTTATAGCCCATGCAGTTCAGGGTGGCCGTATGGGTGCCAACGCCCCAAGGCGCCTCCGCTGATTGAGAATCCTCAATGGTAAGGGAAATTCCCAACGCTTCCTCCAGCCCAAAGGAATAGCCGGAATAGGTTCTGCCGTCCTTCAGGGCAACGTCAAGCCAGAGCTCTGACTGCAGATCGTAGCAATACCATTGCTCACCGGTCTCGTTGCCCTCCTCATCGTAGATGGGATTATAGCTACCGTTGCTCAGCTCGGTGTAGGTGGGGCCCGATACGGTCACGCTTTCAACGGGGCTCGGCTCAACGGTGAGGATACCCACACCGCTTTGGCCGCCGACCCAAACGGTGAATTCATGATCACCCACGCCCCAAAGCTGATCGGTCGGCTGTTGCGAGCTGATGCCGATAACCAGGCCAAGCTGCGCCTGAACCTCCTCGACGGTGCCGACGATCGTTTCGGTATCGGTTACAACGGTAACGATCGTTTTATCAAAGAAGCTATATTCATACCACTCGGCCTCGTTGCCGTCTTCATCGTATCCGGAGTTCAGAACGACATCCCAATTCTCAATGCAGGTGGCGGTAGCCGAGACGCTCTTGATGGGATTTTCCAGAATGGTCAGGGTGGCCTCGCAGGTCATTCCCGCCACGGTGCAGTTGATCGTATGATCGCCCACGCCCCATACGTTGGTGCGTTGATCGTCGGTAAACTGAACGTTGATGCCAAGCTCTTCGCTGAGCTCAAAGGCCGAATAGGTTTCCTCGTTTCCGTCCCGATCAATGAGGGTGATCTCTGCGAGGTGGTAATAATCGTAATAATAGCGGATGAAGGTTTCGCCGTTTTCCTCCCATTCCTCGTAGTTTTGATGCTCCCCTGCGTAAATGGCGGGAAATTGAACGGAAACGGCGGTATAGGTCGGCTCGGTTACGGTAATCTCCACCGTGCAGCTCTTGCCCAGCAGCTCCACCGTTCCGCTGTGGATGCCGATGCCCCAGGGATTATCGCTGCGTTGATCGTCCGTATACTCCACGTTCACGCCGAATTGCTCATAGATCTCATTGGCGCTGTATACGAACGTATCGCCGTTCTTCATCTCAACGGTATATTCCAAATAATCCGCCCAATCATAATGGAACCAGGTGCCGATCGGTTCGCCGTAATCATCCCAGATATTCCAAGGACTGCCGTGGGTATTGGCCTCGAAGGAAATCGGGGCGGCGCTGACAGAGCGCACCTCACTCTCCTCCACCGTAATCTTACCACTGACGGTATCACCCAGCAGATAGAAGGTGGCCTGATGCTCGCCCACGCCCCATTGATTGGTGTAGGCCTGATCGTCGCAATATTCAACCCAAGCGCCGAATTCTTCGTAAATATCGTCCCGCGTGCCGATAAAGGGCTCGCGATCCTTCATTTTAACCTCAAATTCTACCTGATCCAGATACCAATAAGCCTTCCAATCATGCTCATTGCCCTCGTCGTCGTAATAGGTGCGATTTTCCGTATCCAAGCCCTCGGTCAGAACCGTATCCGCCACCGTGAAGGACTCCAGATCACTCTCTAAAATCTCCACCTCAACCTCGGTGGTGAGGCCAAGATAATTGACCGTTGCGGTATGCTTGCCCACACCCCACGGGGTTTCGGCACTCTGCGTATCGGTGAACTCGGGATACTCCTCGGTTGCCGCCCAGATGTCATCGGAGGTTCCGCTGTAGGTTTCGCCGTTTTTCATAACGATCTCCAGCGTTACCATCGGCTCGATATAGTAATTAAAGTAGTAGTCGCTCTCCTGCTTATTCTGAAAATCATAGTCGGTGAAATAGCCGCCCTCGGTGCCCTCAACGATCGGTGCACAGGTGGCGGTGATGCTCTCCACGGGAGTGGCAACCACTTCGATCTCGGCGGAAGCGGAAAGCTCGCCCAACGTTACGGTGAAGGGATGAAGGCCAACCCCCCATTTTCCCTCGCGCTGGTCGTCCAAAAGCCTCATCTCCGGCTCATAGTCGTACGCAAACTCATAGTAACTGCCGCTTTGAACAGAGCCGTCGGAATAGGCTACGGTAACGTTCAAATGCTCACCGTAGAAATATTGCTCGATCAGCTCCTCCTCGCCGGTTTCGGGATTTTCGGCGTAAGCCTCTCCGAAGCGCCAGCCCTCAATAATATCGCCGACCACCTCAACCTCCAGATCGGTGGGGGTTGGCTCCGTTGCAACAGCTACCGTCGAAAGCATCGAAAGCAGCATTACAAATACAGCCGCAAAACTGATCCATCTCTTCATAAACGGACCCCTCCTCATTTTTTAATAAACCGCATCGCGTTATTATAATAGATATTCTCCAGCATCTCCCGCTCCAGATGAATGGGGCGAACGATGCCGCCGCCCAGCTCCTTGGGCTCGCTCCCCTCCAGGAAGTTGGTGATCATCTCCACCTTGGTATTGTTGTAGTCGAGATTAAAGCCGGTCAGATTGTTGTGGGCATCGGTGCCGTAGAAGATCCGATCGTGATACTTGCGGAAAAACCGCTCGCTTTTCTCGGGGGTTTCGGAAAGCTCATGGTAGATGAGCATGGCGGGGGTAGCATCCATATAAAGGTTGGGATAGGTCTCCATCAGCTCCTCCGCCTTATCGAGGGTATGGGCGTAAAAGCCCATATGAGCCAGCGCCACCCGCAGGTTGGGGTGCTTGGCCAGCACCTTTTGCTCCAGCACGTCGTAGAACCATTTTTGAGAAGGGATGGTCTCATCGTAATACCAGCCCCGCTCAATGGCGCGGGCGCCGCACTTTTCTTTATCCCAATGCTTCAGGGGATCGTTATTATGGATATCCAGCGGGATCTGATGCTTTTCGGCATAGGCAAAGAATTCCTCATAGCGGGGATTTTCAAAGCCGTAGCCATACTTTCGATAGACCGAGGGCTTGCCGTCCAGCAGCTTGATGCCCGAAAAGCCCCGATCCATCAGCTCCTTGGCCTGCTCCACAAAGTCGCGGTCGTGATACAGCGTACCGAAGGCGTAGGACTCACCCAGCCCCTCGATCACCTTTAAGGCATCCTCATTGGCATGGGGATGATCGCCCAGCGAATTATAGTTGATGGCCATCACGCAAACACCGCAGTAGCCGTTGCGGTCCATCATCCCTTGAAAGTTTTCTCTTGATTTTTCAATCGGCAGCGCTTCCTCACAATGGACGTGAAAATCGATCTTTTTCATTCTTCGGTACCTCGCTCTTCTCCTTTAAGAATTTGATGCAGCAGTTGATTGGTTGCAGAATCCAGCACCACGGTCTTTTCGGGCTCGGTGGCGATGGAGATCGCGCCGTTTTGGTAGAGGCTCAGCTGCGCCAGCACACCATCGCTGCTTCGCAGCATAAACACGATCGGCTCGCCTTCGGGCAGCTCCTTTGCCAACGGCGCCTTCATCAGCCCCTCCAGCAGCGATTTTCGCTCCGCCTCGGTGGTTTTGGGCTCCCACATCCGATAGGGATCCTCGGTATCATAGGCAAAGAGGGTGGCAATACCGCTATCGAACAGCAGGGGCTCCAGCAGATCGGCGCCGCTTTGGATCTCCACCACATCGTAGCTGACCATCAGGTAATATTGGCTCTCACCCGGCAGCGCAGCCAGCAGCACGTAGGTGGCGCGGGCGGGATAGGCCGAGGTGGGCTCGAAATTATAGAAGGTGGTTTTGCGGGGGAAATTCCCGCTCAGGGTGTCCATACTCCCCACCTTCCGCGCGCGATAGGATAAAAAGCCCATGTTCTCCAGTGTTGCATCATAGCGGCAGGGGGTGCCGAAGGTATTATACTCCCGCCCATCGTATTCCACGTAATAATGGCCGGTATTCGGCACGTCATAATAAATTCGCTCTTCCTCGGAAGAGCAGCCGCCCATCGGCAGCATCACCGCCACCAGCAGCAGCGCAATCAAACGTTTCAGCATCTCATTTTTTCCTTTTAATAAAAATAATCGTAGTGCGTTGCACTACGATTATTTTACTTTTTTTATAATTGTTTGTCAATAGGCGGTCAGCGTTCCTCGCGGAAATAGGGCAAGCCCAGCGATTCGGGGGGCTGATGCTCCCGCTTTTTGCGCATACTGGTGATGATCAGCACGATGATGGTAACCACGTAGGGCAGCATCTTAAAGAGCTCCTGGGTTTCGGTACCGAGACCCTGCACGTAGTTGTTGGCGTTGCAAAGCGCGCCGAACAGGAAGGAGCCGAGAATGGCCATAGAGGGCTTCCAAAGCGCAAAGATAACCAGCGCGATCGCCATCCAGCCGCGATCACCGAAGGCGTTATTGGACCATACGCCGTCGGCATAGGCCATAACGTACTGCAAGCCGCCCAAGCCTGCAATGGCGCTGCCGATGCAGGTTGCAACGTATTTATAGCGCGTAACGTTGATACCGGCCGCATCGGCGGTGGCGGGATTTTCGCCCACCGCGCGCAGATTCAGGCCAACTCGGGTTCTGCTCAGAACAAAGGTTGCACCCAAGGCAATGGCGATTGCCAGATAGGTGAGAAAATCATGGGAGAGGAAGATCTCGCCGAACCAGCCGAGATCATCGGCAAAGGGCAGCTCGGCCTTGAAAAGCTTACTCGTTCCGGTCAAGGTGATGGTGGGAAGATCACTATCCACCAGCTTGGTGAGGGAGCCGCCGAAGAAGTTGCCGAGGCCGATACCGAAGGTGGTCAGCGCAAGACCGGTAACGTTCTGATTGGCACGCAGGGTAACGGTCATAAAGCTGTAGATCAAGCCCATGAATACCGAGAACAGAATGGAGCAAAGCAGCGGGATCATAATGGCCAGGAAGGGGTTGAGCTCCCCACCGCAAGCACTCTCATAAAGGAACGCACCGATCACGCCGCCGATGGCACCGCCGTACATGATACCGGGGATACCCAGATTCAGGTGGCCGGATTTTTCGGTGATGATCTCGCCGGTGGAGCCGTAAAGCAAAGGAATACTCAGAAGGATCGCTCTGGTGATAAAATCTACAATCATGCTTCTACCTCCTTCTTCGCCCGACGCAGCCGAACGGAATATTGGATAAAGAACTCACAGCCGACCAGCAGCAGGATCACCAAACCAACCGAGATATCCGAGAAGGAGCTGTTGAGGAAGTTTTGGTCTGCCACCTTGGCGACACCGGTCTTCAAAAAGACGATCAATGCCGACATCAATGCCATGATAAAGGGATTGAATTTACCGAGCCAAGCCACCATAATGGCGGTAAAGCCCTGACCGCCGACGGTATTGGTATTGATGGAATGGTCGGTGCCCGAAACCAGCAGCATACCCGCCACGCCGCAGACGGCGCCGGAGAGCATCATGGTGCGCATCACGACCTTTTTCACGTTGATACCGATATAGCGGGCGGTATTTTGGCTTTCGCCGACAACGGCGATCTCATAGCCCTGCTTGCTGTACTTCAGATAGAAATACATTGCAACCGTAAGAGCAGCCACGATCAAGATATTGAGCAGATAGTCCATATCCCCGATCACGGGCAATGCGCCGGTTTCGACCTGATTGATCACGTTGGAGCCGCCGCCCACGATATAAACGTAATAGGCGATCAGCTGGGTGGCAACGTAGTTCATCATCAGGGTGAAGAGGGTTTCGTTGGTGTTCCATTGTGCCTTAAAGAAGGCGGGGATCATCCCCCAGACCGCACCGGCCAGAATGCTGGATACGATCACCAAGGGGATCAGCAAAAATTCGGGGATCTTGCCGCCGAATTGGATCATGCAAAACATGGCAGCCAAGCCGCCGATCAAGGCCTGACCCTCGGCGCCGCAGTTCCAGAACTTCATCTTAAAGGCAGGTGCAACTGCCAAGCCGAGGCACAGCAGGATAACGATATCCTGCCCGTACTTCCAGACCATTCTGGGGCTGCCGCCCTCGAAGAAACGGCCGAAAACGCCGCGGATCATCGTCTCATAGATGGAGGCGAAATCATTCCCTGTCAGCAACACGGAAATCACGCCGACCAGCAAAACGCCGATCACAATTGCTCCCAGGCGGATCAACCATGCCTTCCAACCGGGCAGATCATCCCGCTTGGTGATATGGATCAACGGCTCATGGTGCCTTTTGATCTTTTCACTCATGCCTGCTCGCCTCCTTCCGTTTCAATCGCAGCACTTGTTTGGGTCATCATCAGACCGATCTGCTCCTTGGTGGCGGTGCGGCCATCCACAATGCCGGTCACCTTACCGCCGCCGATGACCAAAATACGGTCGCAAAGCTCCAGCAAAACGTCCAGATCCTCGCCGACAAAGATAACGGCGACGCCCTTTTCCTTCTGCTGATTAAGCAGTTTATAAATGGTATAAGAAGAGTTGATATCCAAGCCGCGCACAGGATAGGCCGCCATCAGCACGGTGGGCGATGCGGCGATCTCGCGGCCGACCAGCACCTTCTGCACGTTACCGCCCGAAAGACGGCGCACAGGGGTGGTGGCACCGGGGGTAACAACCTCCAGCTCATCGATGATATGCTCGGCCAGATCCTTGGGAGCCTTGCGCTCCAGGAAGAGGCTATGGCCCTTGCGGTAGCTGCGGAGCATCATATTATCGATGATATCCATATTGCCGACCAAGCCCATACCCAGGCGATCCTCCGGCACAAAGGAGAGGCGAACGCCCAGCTCACGGATCTGCAAGGGGGTTTTGCCCTGCAGCAGATCGGCTTTCCCTGTTTTGGGATTATGATACAGCACCGCGCCGCTATCGGTCTTTTGCAGACCTGCGATCACCTCCAACAGCTCCCGCTGGCCGCTGCCCGCGATACCCGCAATGCCGAGAATTTCGCCCGCATTGGCCACAAAGGAAACGTCGTCCAATACGCGAGCACCCTCGCGGTTGGAGCAGTTGACGTGGTGCACCTCCAGCCGAGGCTGGGGATCCTTCGGCTCGGTACGCTCGATATTCAGCGAAATCTTTTTGCCCACCATCATTTCGGTGAGCTCCGATTCGTTGGTTTCGGCGGTTTTCACCGTGCCGATATATTCGCCCTTCCGCAAAACGGCAACCCGATCGGAAAGGGAGAGCACCTCATGCATCTTATGGGTGATAATGATAATGCACTTGCCCGCATCCCGCATCTTACGCAGAACGGCAAAGAGCTTTTGCGTTTCCTGCGGGGTCAGAACTGCGGTCGGCTCGTCCAGAATCAGGATATCGGCGCCCCGATACAGCACCTTGATGATCTCAACGGTCTGCTTTTCGGAAACCGCCATGGTATAGATCTTCTTTTTGGGCTCCAGCTCAAAGCCATACTGATCGCAGATAGAAGCCACCCGCGCTTCCGCCGCCTTGAGATTATAGCGTCCCTTTTCCTCCAGACCCAAAATAATATTCTCGGTCGCACTAAAGACGTCCACCAGCTTAAAATGCTGATGGATCATGCCGATCTTATAATCAAACGCATCCTTGGGAGAGGCGATGACCGCCGGCTCCCCATCAATAAAAATTTCGCCCTCATCGGGGAAATAAATACCGGAGATCATATTCATCAGGGTCGTTTTTCCGCTTCCGTTTTCGCCCAGGATGGAAAGGATCTCGCCACGATTGGCGGTGAGGTTCACATTTTTATTTGCCACCACACTGCCAAAGGTCTTGGTGATATTTTTCAATTCAATGGCTGCTTGATTTGCCACCTTGAAAGCCCTCCTCTTTCATAATTCTCAAATCCACTCTTTTTGAATCAAAAGAGTCCATTTCAAAACGATGAAAGGCGGGGCGCGGTGAGCGCGCC
>JAFQKO010000185.1 GCA_017396865.1 Clostridia bacterium
CTGGGTAAAGACCTCCATCTCGCGGTACTGCGCCAGATCCAAACGGATGGCGCCCGCCGCCTTTTTCATCGCCTTGGTCTGGGCATCGCCGCCCACACGGGAGACCGAAAGACCCACGTTGACGGCGGGCCGCTGGCCGGCGAAGAAGAGATCGCTCTCCAAAAAGATCTGGCCGTCGGTGATGGAGATGATGTTGGTGGGGATATAGGCCGAAACGTCGCCCGATTGGGTCTCAACGATGGGCAGGGCGGTCATACTGCCGCCGCCCCGCGCCTCGCTCAAATGGGCAGAGCGCTCCAAAAGGCGGGAATGGAGATAGAAAACGTCGCCGGGATAGGCCTCGCGGCCGGGGGAGCGCTCCAAAAGGAGGCTCAGGGAGCGGTAGGCAATGGCATGCTTGGAAAGATCGTCGTAAACGATCAGAACATCCCTGCCCTGCTCCATAAAATACTCGCCCAAAGCACACCCTGCATAGGGGGCAATATACTGCAAGGGCGCAGGCTCGCTGGCCGATGCGTTGACGATAACGGTATAGTCCATGGCGCCGTGGGCCTTGAGGTTTTGGGCAAGCTGTGCCACCGAGCTGGCCTTTTGACCGATCGCCACATAGATGCAGATCACGTCCTTCCCCTTTTGGTTGAGGATGGTGTCGATGGCGATGGCGGTCTTGCCGGTCTGGCGGTCGCCGATGATCAGCTCACGCTGGCCGCGGCCGATGGGGAACATGGAGTCGATGGAAAGAATGCCCGTTTCAAGGGGGGTATCCACCGGCTGACGGTCGATGATGCCGGGTGCGGGATGCTCGATGGGGCGGTAGCCCTCTGCCAAGATCTCGCCCCGCCCGTCGATGGGATCGCCCAGGGCGTTAATAACGCGCCCGATAAACCCTTCCCCCACGGGGATGCCTGCGGCTTTGCCGGTGCGGCGCACCGTGCTCCCCTCGCAAACGGAATCGTCGGTATCAAACAGAATACAGCCGATCTCATCGCGGCGCAGATCCTGCACCATGCCGCGAATGCCGGCAGAAAAGAGCAGGATCTCGCCGTAAACGGCATTCTCCAGCCCCGAAACGGTGGCGATGCCGTCGCCGACGGTGCGCACCGTGCCCACCTCATGGGCCAGGGCCTTGGGTGTCCAACCGGAGATGGTATCCTTCAGCAACGGAATGATGCTGCCGTCGGTTCTCTTAAGGGCGGCAAGGGATTCCTTTAATTGCAGCAGAAGACCGCTTGCGGACCAGTCGTAGACCTCGGTGCCGACCTCCAGCCGAAAGCCGCCGCCGAGGGTATCGTCCTGCTGCCAGCAAAGGGTGATCTCCTCACCGTATTTTTTGGAAAGAAATTCCGAAAAGCCCGCCCGTTGCTGCTCGCTTGGGGCAAGCTTGGAATATAAAACAGCGGTCTTATTCATTGCTCTCGCCTCTCTGCGCCTGCGCCAGGAAGCGGTCAAAGGCATCGGAGGGATTGCCGTCGGAGAGGATCTTTTCGGTGGCATCGGTCACCATTGCGGTGATCTCGTCCTGCGCCTGCGCCACAGCCCGTTGATGCTCTCTCTGCGCGGCGGCCTTGGCATGGGCCAAGATCTTTTGCGCTTCCTCCTCGGCCTGCTCCTTGCGCTCGGCAAGGGCATGGTTCAGCTCGGAGCGGGCGGCATCCTTCATGGCGGAGATCTCGCCGTCGGCAGCGGCAAGCTTTTGCTCCTGCTCGGTGCGGGCCGCTTCAGCGGCGGCGAGGGCTTCCTTCGCCTGCTCGTCCATTTCCTGATAGTGCTGAACCCGCTTGTCCATAAAGTCCTTCACGGGCTTATAAAGCAGAAAATATAAAATCCCAAAAAGGATGGTAAAATTCAGCAGATGCAATAAGATCTGCTGCCAATCAATGTTAAGCGGCATGATGCGTCACCCTTCCTTACAGAACAAAGATAATCAAAATGGCAACAACCAGCGCATAGATGATGGCGGTTTCAACGAAAACAAGGCCCAGCATCAAGGTGGAGCGGATAGAGCCTTCAGCCTCCGGCTGGCGGGCAATGCCGTCCACCGACTTGGAGATCGCCATAGCCATGCCGATAGCACCTGCGGCGGCCGCAAGGCCAACCACGATGGCGGCGGCCCATGCCTTGTTGGAAAGCAGGCCGCTGTCGACCTGCGCCTCAACGGCCTCCTCGGCCGCGGCGGCAACCTCGGGCGCCTCTGCGGGAACGGCGGCCAAAACGGGAATGGCGATGGCCAGCAGCATAATTACCAAAGTCAGAACAGTCAAAATACCTTTTAAACCCTTTTTCATTTTTAAAATCCTCCAAAATATCTTTTCTTAAATTATTTTTTGTGGGGCGGCTCGGAGACCTCTCCGTAGAACAAAGCCGTCAGCATCGTGAGAACGTAGGCCTGGATCAGCGCGTGCAGCAGGGTGAACAATACACCGACCACGACCGGCAGACCGTAGCTGAGCGCCAAATAGTGATACACCATCTCGGTGACCAGCGCGCCGCTCAAAAGCGCGCCGAACAAACGGAAGCTCATGGAGATGGGCAGGGAAAATTCCTTCAGCGTTTTTCCCACACCCCTGAGCTTATTCTCGGCGATACCGCCCGAGAGGATGACCAGGTAGGATAAAACACCCATCATAATGGCACCGTTGATATCGGCCAGCGGGGCGGGCAATGAGATAGAGTGGCCGTGGACGGTGACCGCCTGCAGGCCAAACAGCTCGAAGACGGTGCCGACGAAGATGTAGGCACCCGCCACAAAGACATAGGTGCCGAGAAATTTGTTGCGGTGGGGGCTGTTGGATTTGGCGAGGTTATCGAAATAGCTCACCGCCAGCTCCAGCGCCGCCTGCAGCTTGCCCGGAATCAGCTTGAAGCGGGGGATCACGAAGATCCGAAGGATCAGCGCCAAAACGAGGAAGATCCCCGTTACGGTAAAGGCGGCGATCAACCCGGGATTAACGTCCATCAGCCCAAAGAGGCTGATCTTATCCGATTCGTGCAAAACCGCATCCTTCATCACCTCGCCGATCGCGCCGTGCTCGCCCGGGGCTTTCACGATGATGGTTGCAACCATCAGCACGATGGCGGCAACGGCAAACAGGATGATCGCTGTTTTTTTGGTTTGCTTTTTCATATCAGGCTTCTCGCACCTCCTCGGCGGCAGGGCTTGCCGCAATTGCTGTTTTTTTAAACATGCTCCCATCTCCTTTTGGAAAACAAAAAACGCACGTAGGCAAGGCGCTACGGTGCGTCGTTCAAGGTTTATTCATATTTCGTAATTATAATATAATAAAATAATAAAAAAGTCAAGGAGAAAGTTTCGGTTTTCCCCTTGGCTTTTTATGATGGCTCAAAATCCCTGCAGAGATCAAAAGAGAAGCGATCGGATATTGCGGCCTGAAGAGATCCCGACCCAAAACCGGCCTCCCCGTTCGGCCGCAAAGGAGTGCTTTATGCTTTTGTAACCTGCAGAACAACCTTTCCGTTATGGTTGCCCGCCTCTAAAATGGCGTGGGCCGCCTCGGCCTGCTCGATGGGCAGGATCTTATAAATGGAGGGCTTGATCTCGCCGCTCTCAAGCTTCGGCCAGACGTTTTTCACCAGCTCGCTTAAAAGATAGGCCTTAAATTCGGGGGAGCGATTGCGGAGCATAGAGCCTACTAAATGCAAGCCCTTGGTCAGCAGGGGGCGAAGCGGAACGTTGGTCTCGATCCCCGCCAGCGTGGAGATAACGATCCAATAGCCGCCCCGCGCCATATAGGGCAGGCTCTTGCCGAGGGTCTCGCCCGAAAGGCAGTCCATGGAAACGGCAACGGGGGTGCCCCGCTCCTCCTCGGCCTTTAATATTTCCTCTACGCTTTGGGTGGAGGAATTGATGATGAGA
>JAFQKO010000186.1 GCA_017396865.1 Clostridia bacterium
ACGTCGATGCCCTTGCTCAAGCAATACTCGTTGGCCTCATCCAGAGTAGCGAAGCCATACTGCTCCAATACGGGCTGGATCTTGCCGATTCTTCTCTCATATCCTTCAAAAGTAGCCATTGTTGTTCCTCCTTCCTTATTCTTCTCTGGGATCGATATACTTCACGGCATCTGCGAAGCGACCGTAAGTACCGATGTTCTTCTCAAAGGCATCCTTGGCATCTGCACCCTTGCGGATCATATCCATCATCTTGCCCAGGTTTACAAACTGATAACCGATGCACTCATTATTGGCATCCAGAGCAACCTTCAGGATATAGCCCTCGGCCATCTCCATATAGCGAACGCCCTTGGCGTTGGTTGCAAACATGGTACCGACCTGAGAACGCAGGCCCTTACCAAGGTCTTCGAGGGAAGCGCCGATGGGCAGACCGTCCTCGGAGAAAGCGGTCTGGGTGCGGCCGTAAACGAGCTGCTTGAAGATCTCGCGCATTGCAACGTTGATCGCATCGCAAACGAGGTCGGTGTTCAGAGCCTCCAGCAGAGTTTTGCCCTGCAGGATCTCGGCAGCCATAGCGGCAGAGTGGGTCATACCGGAGCAGCCCAAGGTCTCAACCAGAGCCTCTTCGATGATACCTGCCTTAACGTTCAGGGTCAGCTTGCAGCAGCCCTGCTGGGGAGCGCACCAGCCAATACCGTGGGAAAGACCGCTGATATCGCTGATCTGAGTAGCCTTAACCCATCTGCCCTCTTCGGGGATGGGAGCGGGACCGTGATGGGGGCCCTTAGCTACTACGCACATACTTTCAACTTCATGTGAATAGTTCATGTTTGGTTCTCCTTCCAAAAATTGTATTAAATTGCATACGCATATATTATATATCACTTTGTTGGAAATTGTCAACCGCTAAAAATTGCTTTTTCAACGGTAAAATACCGATCCGTCCTCCGCGGTATACTTTTGAACACCGAACACCTGCTCCAACGCGGCGGGATCGGCCAGCCTTCCCTCATGGAGCAGCAGCAGCCGATCGGCATAGGCCACGGCGGCATTGAGATCATGGAGCACCGCCAAAATCGCCTTGTCCTGCTCCCGCGCCAGCGTGCGCAGCAGCGCCAAAAAATCGGAGACCGCACCGGGATCCAGATAGGTGGTGGGCTCATCCAGCAGCCAGATATCGGCATCCTGCGCCAAAATCATCGCCAGATAGGCTCGCTGCCGCTCCCCGCCCGAAAGGGTGGAAAGGGGGCGATCCCGCCACGCCTCCGCACCGCTCAGCCGCAAAGCAGCCTCGATCTTCTTCCGATCCGATTCCGCCAACCGACCGCTCAGCCCCAGATAAGGGCTTCGGCCCAGCGCCGCCAGCCCCTCCACCGTCAGGGCGGGAGTGGGAAGCAGCTGCGGCAAAAAGGCGATCCGCTTGGCCTGCTCCCGCAAGGAGAGCGACGCAAGGGGCTTTCCCTCCAGCAGCAGCTCGCCGCGGTAGGGGACCTCCCGATTGACCGCCCTCAGCAGGGTGGATTTTCCGCTGCCGTTTTTGCCCACCAGCACCGTCAGGCTGCGGGGCGAAAGCTCGAAGGTGAGCGCCTTTAAAATTTCCTTTTTTCCGTAGGAAACCGTAAAATTCTTAAATTGCACGTTCAACCCTCCTTCGCACCAAAAGCCAAAAGAAGAAGGGCGCACCGATGGCGGCCATCAGGATGCCGACTGGGATCTCGGAGGGCGCGATCAGCACCCTGCCCAGCAGATCGGCCAGCACCACCAAAATTCCGCCCAGCAGCGCCGAAAAGCAAAGCTGCCTGCGCAGCCCGCCGCCCGCCATACGGCGGGCGATATGGGGCACCACCAGCCCGACAAAGCCCAAAAGCCCCGCAAAGCTGACCGCCGCAGCCGCCGAGGCGCTGGCCAGCAGCAGCGCAACAAACCGCAAGGGGCGCACCCGCGCGCCGAGAGCGGAGGCCATGCTGTCGCCCAGCATCAAAAGATCCAGCCGCTTGGCCAGCAGCAACGCCGCAGCCAGGGCGGCGGCAATGATGGCGGCAGGCAGCCAAAGGCTCTCCGCCTGTACCCCCGCCAGCCCGCCGATGGAAAAATGGTTATAGGAAACCAATACGTCGGGATCCAGCAGCGAGATCAGCGAAATGGCGGCATTGAGCAGAGCGGTGACCGCCACGCCCGCCAGCACCACCGTGCTGCGGCTGCCGCCCGCCTTGGCGGCGATGCCCGCGATCAACAGCGTGGTGAGCAGCGCCCCGCAAAAGGCGGTCAGCGGCAAAATTGCCGCCAGCGCAGGGGCCGCAAAGAGGGTGAGGATCGCCGCCAGCCCCGCACCGGCATTGACGCCGATGATGTTCGGGCCCGCCAGATCGTTGTTGGTAACCCGCTGAAGCAGGCTGCCCGAAACGGCCAGCCCGACCCCCGCCAAAACGCCGCCCAAAACCCGCGGCAGGCGAATATATTGCAAAATCACCCGCGCCGTTGCATCCTCGCCGCACACCCCCGCCCAAAGCGTATCGAGGCGCATGGGCGTGCTGCCGAAGCAAAGCCCCGCAAGGCAAACGGCGAGCAGCCCCCCAAAGAGGAGCAGCCCGCCGTATTGATTTGATTTTGATGGTTTATTTTTGTTCATTCAAAACGTCCGATAAATATTGATAGGCCTCGCCCCAGCGGGCGTTGGGCTTATATTGAAACAGCTCCTTCGGCAGATAGCGGCAGTTTCCGCGCTGCACCGCCGAAAGCGCCTGCCAGGCAGGCTGCGCCAGCACACCATCCATATAGGCCTTGGCCGCCGCCTCATCCCCCATGGTAGCAATGAAGATATAGTCGGGATCCTCTTTGAGGATCTCCTCCAAGCTCAGGCCGTCCAGCAGGATGGGGGCATTCTCCGCAATGTTGCGGCAGCCCAGCTCCTCCAGCATGGCGGCGGCAAAATGATCCTCCGCCTTCTTCGCCTTGGCGGAGGAGGCCTTGGAGCCGGAGCGCACAAAGAGGATGCGCGGTGCATCCGCCCGCTTTTGCTCCAGCAGCGCATCGATCTCCTGCCGCAGAGCGGTACCGTAGGTTTCATAGCGATCCTGCTTTTCGGTCAGGTCGGTGCAGAGCTTCAATGCCCGCAGATAATCGGCAAAGCTTTCCACCCGCAACAGCGCAGAGGGAATACCTGCCTTTTGCAGCACCGCTGCCGCATCGACATGGGCCTCGATATCCGCCGAGCCGATCACCAGATCGGGAGCATGAGTCAACAGCGCCTCGGTATCGACGGTCTTACCTGCACCGCCATCCACCAGCGGAACGGACGCCGCGCAAAAGCCCCTCTCCACGCTCTCCCCCACCGTTATACTGACCGTGCCGCCCGCCAGCTGCCAGATCTCCGCCAGCGAGGAGAAAAGCACCGCCACCTTCTGCGGGCGGGCGGCAAGCGCCACCGTTCGCCCCGCATCATCGGTAAAGGAACAGAAATCCTGCTTCTCTTGCGGCGGTTGGCTCGGTGCGGAGCAGCCGCCGAGCAGCAGGCAAAGCGCCAGCCCTATGGCAAGCAGCCGCTTCATCATCTGAGCAATGCCTCCTGCACCCGCTCAAAGCCGATCCGCTCGATGGTTTCGGCAAAGCGCTCGCCGGGCGTACCGTTATCCCGATAGAACAGGATCACCCGCTCGATCAGCTCCAGCACCTCCTCCTGCGAGGTGAAGATCCGATCCAGCGGAATGCCGCGGGCAACCTTTTTACCCCAGCGCCCGCCGAGATAGACCTTATAGCCGCTCTGCGGATGGGCAACCGCCCCGAAGGGACATTTTTCAAAGCAACGGCCGCAGGCATTGCAGCCCTCGAAAACGATCTTGCCCGCCCGAACCGAGGCCGCCTTGATGGGGCAGCTTTCCGCCACCTGACATTTTTTGCAGCCTCTGCACTTTTCAAGGTCGGCGATCGGCGTTTTGGCACCGATGATGCCGAGATCGTTGATATCGGGCTTCACGCAATTATTGGGACAGCCGCCAACAGCGATCTTGAATTTATGGGGCAGCTTCATATCGTGGAAGCCCTTATAGAAGCGCTCATGGATCGCCTCCGAGAGGGCAAAGGTATCAATGAGCCCGTATTGGCAGGTGGTGCCCTTACAGGAAACAACAGGGCGCACCTTGGGGCCGGTGCCGCCGGTTTCCAGCCCATGCTCCATCAAAAACGCCTGCAACGGCGCAATATTGGCAAAGGGAATGCGCTGAATTTCAATGGTCATGCGGGAGGTCATGGCAACCTGACCGCTGCCGAACCGTTCGGCCGCCTCGGCGATCACCTTCATTTCAGCGGCGGTGATCTTACCGTTGCGGGTGATGACCCGCCCGTTGAAGCAATCCTCTGTTAATTTATCGCGAAGAAAGCCCTCGCCCTTCACACGCAGCACTTCCTCCTGAGATACGGTACATTTCATGGCTATTACCATCCTTTTTTGTTTTTTTGATAAATTAAGTATAGCTTTTTAATAAGAACTTGTCAATAAAGCACCTTGCTTTTTGCCGCGAAAAGTGATATTCTTAATAAAAAAACAAAGGAGACCTTTGAGATGATCTATACCGTTACCTTTAATCCCGCATTGGACTACGTGATCCACGTGGATCAATTGGAACTGGGCGAAACCAACCGCTGCTCCCGCGAGGAGCTTTATTTCGGCGGCAAGGGCGTTAACGTATCGCTGGTGCTGAAGGAGCTGGGGCGCGAGAGCACCGCGCTGGGCTTCATCGCAGGCTTCACCGGCGAGGCACTGGCACAATTCCTGCAGGAGCAGGGCATTCGTGCCGAGTTTATCCGCCTGAAGGAGGGTCTGACCCGCATTAACGTCAAAATGAAGGGGGCGCAGGAAACCGAGATCAATGCCCAAGGCCCCAAAATCGACGATGAAGCGATCGCCGCCTTGTTTGAAAAGCTGGACACCCTCGTTGCGGGCGATACACTGGTTCTGGCAGGCAGCATCCCCTCCACCCTGCCCGCCGATATCTACGAGCAGATTCTGGCGCGGCTTCAGGGCAAGGGCATCCGCTGCGTGGTGGATGCCACCGGCAAGCTGCTGATGAACGTTTTGAAATACAATCCCTTCCTCATCAAGCCCAACCACCGCGAGCTGGAGGAGCTGGTGGGGCGCGCCCTCAACGGCTCGGCTGAGATCGCCGCAGGCGCCAAGGAGCTGCAGGCGCTGGGCGCCCGCAACGTGCTGATCTCCCGCGGCAAGGACGGCGCTCTGCTGCTGGATGAAAACGGCGCCGTTTCCGAAATGCCCGCCGTCGGCGGCAAGCCCGTTAACACCGTAGGTGCGGGCGATTCGATGGTGGCAGGCTTTATCGCAGGCTGCGATACCGACTACGCCTACGCCCTCAAGCTGGGCTCTGCCTGCGGCGGTGCCACCGCCTGCCGCAGTGATCTGGCCAAAAAAGAAGATATTGAAACGCTCCTTGCCACCCTTTAAAAACCTGAAGAGCGAAAATGAGTCATAACCTCCGGCTAAGCCGGAGGCTTGAGTAAGCCCTAGAAGGGCTAAATACAGGCACTACCCCTAAAGGGGCACCGAAAAGTCTGCCAACCGCATTGCACTTTCGGGCAACCCCTAAAGGGGTAGTTTCTTTATGC
>JAFQKO010000187.1 GCA_017396865.1 Clostridia bacterium
GACCTTGATCAGCCGCCGCTGGAACAGCGAAAACAGCACCGCCACCAGCGGCAGGATCGCCAGCACCATCAGCGCCAGCTTGGCATTGATGACCAGCATCACGATGACGGAGCCGATCAGATAAGAGCCGTGCCAGATGCAGTCCATGATCCGCCAGGAGACCAGCGTACCGATTCGGCCGGTATCGCTCATGACGCGGGCGTGGATGTAGCCCACGCTGTTTTGGTTAAAATAGGTAAAGGAGAGGGTCTGCAGATGGCCAAAGGCCGCATTGCGCAGATCCTTCAGCACCCGCACCTCCACCACGGTGGCGAGGGTGCAGGAGATATAATTGAGCAGCGCCGCCAGCAAAATGCAAACGAAATAGATGGCGGCAAAAAGCCCGATTCCCTTCAGCGTTTGCCCGACAACGAAGGTATTGAGGGCGAATCGCTGAAAGAGGGGGATGGCAATATCCATCAGCGAGCCTGCCAGCCCGCAGCCCACCATGATCCAAAGCAGCCGCTTATGCTGCTTCATATAGGGCAGGATCTTACCGATGCCGAAGAAGGGAAGCTTATCGTTCTTTTTCATGCCTCCACCTCCTCGATCGCGGTTTGCGTTTCATAGATCTTGCGATAGATGCCGTCCTCGGCGCAGAGCTGCTGATGGGTACCCTGCTGAACGATGCGGCCGTGATCCAAAACCAGGATCTGATCGGTTTTGGCCAGCGTGGTGATGCGGTGGGAGATCAAAAAGATGGTGGCCGACCCGAACCGCTTTTCCAGCTCGGCGCGGATTCGGGCGTCGGTCTCGGTATCCACCGCCGAAAGAGAATCGTCGAACACCATGATGGGCGCGCTCTGCATTAGGGCGCGGGCGATGGCGGCGCGCTGCTTCTGGCCGCCCGAAAGGGTGACGCCCCGCTCGCCCACAAAGGTCTCGTAGCCGTTGGCGAAGCCCTCCATCGCCTCATGGAGGCAGGCGCTTTGCGCCGCCGCGATGATCTCCTCGGCGGTGGCATCCTCGCGGGCGATGGCGATATTTTCGGCGATGGTGCGAGAGAAGAGATAGGGCTCCTGCAGCACCATCGCGATGTTTTTGCGCAAATGGGCGGTTTTGATCTTTTGAAGATCCACCCCGCCGATCGAAATACTGCCCGCAACGGGGGCATACAGCTTATCCAAAAGCTGAACAAGGGTGGATTTTCCGCTCCCTGTTCCGCCTAAAATGCCAACGGTGGTTCCCGCCTTGGCGGTAAAGGAGACGTTCTTTAAAATGTCTACCCCCTCATCGTAGCCAAAGGTGACGTTTTCAAAGACGATGTCGCCGTCCATAGGGGCTTCGGCGGCATCGGGGGCATCCTGCTCCTCCTGCGCTTCGGTGATATACATAATACGGTCGATGGCAACCCCCGCCTTGCTCAATTCGGAAATCATCCGCCCCAGCTGACGGATCGGCCAGACCAGCATGGAATTATAGGAGATAAAGGCGATATATTCACCCGCCGAAAGGCTGCCGCCCACGCAGAACACCGCCCCGAACACGATCAACAGCAAGATCTGCGAGCCCGACAAGATATCGGAAACGTTCCAAAAGCGGCTCATCACCTTGGCGAGCTTTTCCCAAAGGACGGTGAAATAGGCGTTTTGCGCCTCGAACCGCTCCCGTTCATAGCGCTCCCGCCCAAAGGCACGCACCACCCGCACACCGGTGAGGTTTTCCTGGGCCATGGCAGAGAGCAACCCCTCGTTTTCATCGCAATCCCGAAAGCCCGCACCGATCTTGCGGTGGAAGAGCAGGGAATAGCCCAAGATCAGCGGCAGGGGAGCGAGCGCCACCAACGTCAGCCGCCAATCCATCGAGAGCATGAAAAAGATGGAAAGGCAGAGCATCAAAACGATGCGGAAGATCGCCGTAAGCTGCATGGAGAGAAAGTTTTTAACGGTATCAATATCGGAGGTACAGCGCTGAATGATGTCGCCGGTGCGGTTTTTCATATGCCAGCCGAAGGGCAGGCGGGCGATATGGGAAAAGAGCTGATCCCGCATGGTCTTGACCAGCGTTTCCGCCGCCTTGGTGTTGCTCACCTGCGAAAAGTATTGGGAGATCACCTTCACCAGCGCGCAAAGAAGCACCGCCAGCGCCATGATCCAAAGATGCCGTCCCAGATAGGCAAACCCGCCAACGGCTTCGATCAGCTTCATTACAAAGGGCGGGAAATCCGCCTCCGCCCCGCCGATGGCATTATCAATGGCGGCACGAATGATCTGCGGATTGAGCATATCTGCCAGCGCCGTCAGCGCCGTCAACAGCACGGTCAGAATAAAATACCGCTTGCTGCCCTTTAAAAATTGCCAAACCAACCGCAATTTTTTATGCTTCATCCTTGCCACCTCCTTTTTTATCATTATATAATAGATACATACACTCGTCAATAAAAAAGGCACCGACCGCAGAAAAATAGGTAAAACCTAAAGTATGTGCCAATATTAATGATTGCAAGGAGAAAGGAAGTCTACTCTTTCTTCTTGTTCATTTTATAAGGAAAAAATCCGCATAGTGATGCGGATTTTGATTGGAATTTTTCTGCTATCCGCCGAAATGACCGCTCAGCGTATCACATCCGCGATCGGGATCATTTCGACGAATTCGGCACTCTTTTTCAGGGAATGTAAAACCGATCCTCCCGCCATCGAGCGGGATTATTTTGGATATATTCCGCAATCCTCAAATAATCCGCCTC
>JAFQKO010000188.1 GCA_017396865.1 Clostridia bacterium
CAAAAGCTTCACGCAAGAGGCCCGATGGGGCTGCGGGAGCTTACGACCTATAAATATATCGTCCGCGGCAGCGGTCAGGTGAGGTGAGCATATGAAATACGGATTTATCGGATGCGGCACTATGGGCGGTGCGCTGGCAACCGCCGCCGCAAAAGCGGTGGGCGGCGCAAACCTGCTTTTGGCCGATGCAGATGCCCAAAAGGCAAAGGTACTGGCGGAAAAGCTGGGCGCAAAAACCGCAACCAACGAGGAGATTGCAAAAACCTGCGATTATATCGTGTTGGGGGTTAAGCCCCAGATGATGGATGCCGTTTTAAAGGCATTGCCCGTTGAGGGCGAGCCGATCATGGTCAGCATGGCGGCAGGTCTTTCCATTGAAGCCTTGAAGGAAATGGGCGGTAAGGCTCTGCCTTGGATTCGGATGATGCCGAATATGCCGGTGGCGGTGGGCGAGGGAACCATCCTCTATACCGCCGAAGCCGAGCAAGCGGCAATCGACGGATTTTGCGCCCTCTTTGCAAAGGCAGGAAAGCTCTTTGCCATGGAGGAAAAGCTGATCGATGCGGGCAGCGCCCTTTCGGGCTGCGGCCCCGCCTTCGCCTTTCTCTTTATCGAGGCGCTGGCAGACGGCGCGGTCAAATGCGGAATGCCCCGTGCGCTGGCGGAGCAGTTGGCGGCCAATACCCTGCTGGGGAGCGCTAAAATGGTGATCGAGAGCGAAAAACATCCCGGTGCCCTGAAGGATGCGGTCTGCAGCCCCGGCGGCAGTACCATCGCAGGGGTGGCGGCGCTGGAGCGCTATGCCTTCCGCGCGGCGGCAATGGAAGCGGTGGAAGCCGCCTATGAACGAACCAAAGAATTAGGAAATAAATAAGAGGAGGATCTTAAAAATGGTAGAGAAGAACATGGAGTTTATTTGCAGTATGGACCCTGAAGTGGGTGGCATGATCAAAAAGGAGTATCAGCGTCAGCAAGACGGCATCGAGCTGATCGCCTCCGAGAACGTGGCATCCCCCGCTGTGATGGCGGCAATGGGTACCGTTTTGACCAATAAATATGCCGAGGGCTATCCCGGCAAGCGCTACTACGGCGGCTGCTTCTGCGTGGATGAGCTGGAGGAGCTGGCCCGTCAGCGTGCCTGCAAGCTGTTCGGTGCAGAGCATGCCAACGTGCAGCCCCACAGCGGTGCCCAGGCCAATATGGCGGTCTATTTTGCCTTCTTGAAGCCCGGCGATACCGTTTTGGGCATGAATCTTGCCCACGGCGGCCATCTGACCCACGGCAGCCCCGTTAATATGTCGGGTGCTTTCTTTAACTTTGTTCCCTACGGTGTCAACGACGACGGTTATATCGACTACGACGTGCTGGAGCAGCTCGCCAAGGAGAATCAGCCCAAGCTGATCGTGGCAGGCGCTTCTGCCTATCCCCGCACCATCGATTTTGAGCGCATCTCCAAGATCGCTAAGGAGGTCGGCGCACTGTTTATGGTGGATATGGCCCATATTGCGGGCCTGGTTGCGGCGGGCTTGCATCCCTCGCCCGTTCCCTATGCTGATATCGTTACCACCACCACCCATAAGACCCTCCGCGGCCCCCGCGGCGGTATGATCCTCTGCAAGGAGGAGTATGCCAAGGTCATCGATAAGGCCATCTTCCCCGGCACCCAGGGCGGCCCTCTGGAGCATATCATCGCCGCCAAGGCGGTTTGCTTCGGCGAGGCGCTGAAGCCTGAGTTTAAGGCATATCAAAAGCAGGTGATCGCCAATGCCAAGGCGTTGGAGAAGCATCTGCTGGCGGCAGGGGTCAACCTTGTTTCGGGCGGTACCGATAACCACCTTCTGCTGCTGGATCTGCGCTCCAACGGCATCACCGGTAAGGAACTGGAGCGTCGGCTGGATGAGGTGCATATCACCGCCAATAAGAACGCCATCCCCAACGATCCCGAGAAGCCCTTCGTTACCAGCGGGATCCGCATCGGTGCGCCCGCCGTTACCACCCGTGGCTTCAAGGAGCCCGAGATGGAGCTGATCGCAGGCTGGATCAAGGATGTCATTGCCGATTTCGAGGGCAATGAGGAGCGCATCCGCAACGAGGTTATGGCTCTTTGCAAAAAATATCCCTTATATTAAGGAGAATAAAGCGATGAATTTGCGTCTTTTGAAATTACTCAACAAAAACTGCCGTGCTTCTTTGGAGGAGCTTTCCACCATGACAGGCCGCACCGTTGAAGAGGTGGCTGCCGAGATGGATGCCCTCGAAAAAGAGGGCATCGTACGTGGCTATAAGGCGGTGATCGACTGGGAGCGGTTGGATAACACTTACGTTTCCGCGCTGATCGAGCTGAAGGTCACCCCCATGGCGGGCCTTGGCTTTGAAGAGGTCGCCAAAAAGGTGATGAAGTATCCCGAGGTGGAGACCGTCTACCTGATGAGCGGCGGCTATGATCTGACCGTCATCGTGAAGGGCAAAACCTTCCAGGAGGTTGCCATGTTTGTGGCGAAGGAGCTTTCTACCTTGGAGAGTGTCACCTCTACCGCCACCCACTTTGTGCTCCGGCGCTACAAAGAGTTGGATGTGGAGCTTTGCGACCATGATCGTGATGATCGGGGGACCTTCTCGTTTTGATGGACTACAGTAAAGTTTTAAATCCGGAGGTATTGAATATCAAGCCCTCCGGCATCCGTAAATTTTTTGACCTTGCGGAAACCATGAGCGACGTTATTTCGCTGGGCGTGGGCGAGCCGGATTTCCCAACGCCCTGGCAGATCCGCAAGGCGGGCATTAAATCCTTGGAGGAGAGCAAGACCCGCTATACCTCCAATTGGGGCTTGCAGGCCCTGCGCGAGGCGATTGCCGCCTATACCGCCCGCAAATACCGCCTGACCTATGATCCCGCCGAGGAGATCTTGGTCACCGTCGGCGGTAGCGAGGCGATCGATGGCTGCATCCGCGCGCTGGTCTGCCCGGGCGATGAGGTCATTATCCCTCAGCCCAGCTACGTATGCTATGAGCCGATCACCTGCCTGGCGGGCGGTGTGCCGGTGATCATCGAAACCAAGGCGGAGGATTCCTTCAAGCTGACGCCTGAGGCGCTGCGCGCCGCCATTACCCCCAAAACCAAGGTGCTGATCCTGCCCTATCCCTGCAACCCCACCGGTGCGATCATGGAACGGGAGGATCTGGAAAAGATCGCCGAGGTGCTGCGGGAAACCGATATCATGGTGCTTTCCGATGAAATTTATGCCGAGCTGACCTTCGGCGGCAAGCAGCACGCTTCCATCGCAGAGCTGCCCGGGATGTGGGAGCGCACCGTGGTGGTCAACGGCTTTTCCAAGGCCTTTTCCATGACAGGCTGGCGTCTCGGCTATGCCTGCGGCCCGCGGGAGATCATTGCGCAGGTAACGAAGATCCATCAGTTTGCCATTATGTGCGCACCCACCACGTCGCAGTATGCCGCCATCGCGGCGATGACCGTTTGCGATGAGGTGGTGGAGGAGATGGTGGAGGAATACGATACCCGCCGCCGCATCATTGTGGATGGCTTCAATAAGCTGGGTCTGACCTGCCGCGATCCCAAGGGCGCATTCTATGCCTTCCCTTCGATCCAAAAAACGGGTCTTTCCAGCGAGGAATTTTGCCGCCGCCTGCTGGAGAGCAAGCACGTGGCAGTCGTTCCCGGAACGGCCTTCGGTCAGGGCGGCGAGGGCTTCATCCGCGCCTCCTATTGCTATTCAACCGAACATATCAAAGAAGCGCTCCGCCGCATTGGCGAGTTTCTTAAGGAGCTTTAAAAAAGAATCTTTTGAGATATACCCCTAAAAGGTCAAATTCAGGGGTATATCTCTTTTTTTACACCTATTATTTATATGATGTTGACAGCTTCAACCTTTGTAAGGTATAATAAAAGCATCACAACTGACGGAGGTGCCGGTATGAAAAAATGGTTGGTCTGGTTACCGATTTTAATGCTGCTGTTGGGTGCGTGCCGCCTGGATGAGCCGGGCGATGCCAAGCCTGCCGAGCAGCAGGAAACGCAGAAAACGCAGCATCTTTCAACGCCGAACGGCATTGCCTTTGAGATTCCGAAGCTTTCGGAATCGGCGCCCACCGTCGAGCAAAAAACGTATTATTTTGAATTTTGCCGTAAATATCTGGTGAACCAACTGCCTGTCTTTAACTATGCGGAGGATACCGTGCCGTCCACCCCCTTGGTGAATCATTATGCAGGGCTGTTTTTGCAGGATCAGCTTATCTGGGAGCACAGCACGGATTCAATGCAGGATCCGGCGTATTTTTCGGGAGAAACGCTGGATCGGTTTATACAGCAGCGGTTTGGCTATTCGCTCGGGCTGGATGCGGAGGTTCGGATTGCCTGGGAGCAACGTCCTCATACCGAGCAACCGTATTTTTATAATATCCCGCTCTGTGAGCTGGTCGCTTATGGAGAGCAAACCGTTGGCGGGCGGAAGATCGTTCGGGTGCAGGCCCATGGCTTTTGGGGCTATGGCGAGGGCTATGAATATGCCCCGCGTCCCTATAAGCCGATGACCCACGACGAGCAGGTTATCTACGCCATGATGCAGGAGCAGGGGCTTACCTATTATGAGTGCCTGCGTAATTTGATCCTCGCGGGGGAAACCGATCAACTGAATCCGCCGATGGTACTGATGGAATTTAGCTACGTGGAGCAAGCGGATGGGGAACCGCTGTTTCTCTCCTATTCCGAAACCCCCGTTGAGGGCGAGGATCTCCCCATAATCTACTACGAGCCCGAGGAATAAGAGGTGCAAAAATGCACCTCTTATTTACTTTTGAAGCAACCTGTGCTATAATGGGATGAAACGGAGGCGATACTATGGATTGGTTCAACATCGGCGCATGTCAATATAAATTGGAAAGCAATAAGCTGTGGCTGAAGAATAAATTTTTCACCTATGCGGTCAGCGACGTACCGCAGGTCACGGCAATGGTCGGCGACCGCGGCGGGCGGATGAAGCCCTATATGGAGCTTTCGGCCGAAAATCGCACCTATCGGGTGTGGGAGGATCTGCCGATGGTTTGGCTGAGCAATCCGCCTAAAATGTTGCTGAAGCTGCGGGGCGAGCATTGGACAATTCGGGCAGTGAAGCTGATTGCCTATACCGATTTCAACGATACCCTCACCGACGACCGAACGGTGCAGCTCTTCCGCGGGAAAACCTTGCCCTTGAAGGGCGATCTCTTCTTTTTAGAGAACCGCGCGCGGGGCGAATGCATCGTGGTGGTCAGCGAAACGCCCGACTATATCGTTTCAACGCTGCGGATCGAGGATTTTGAGCTGCGGCTGGAAAACAGCGGCAATTCTCTTGCGATCGGCTTCTGCCGTGCAGGGGAGGGAACAGGACTGCTGCGAGACTACGGCCGCCACGTATCGCGCCCGCGCCTGCCGCTGGCGATGGCGAATACCTGGGGCGACGGCAACGGCGCAAGGCGGGTCTGCCATGATTTTATTGTCAAGGAGATCGATGCCGCCGCCGAGCTGGGGCTGGATGCGGTGCAGATCGACGACGGCTGGCAAAAGGGCCGCACCAACGACCCTGCCATCTTCGATGAGGAGCGCTATCGCCGCTTCGACGGCGATTTTTGGGAATTGGATCGGGAGCGCTTTCCGCAGGGCATGGAGGCGATCGCCGCCTATGCCGCCAAAAAAGGTGTAAAGCTGGGGCTTTGGTTTGCCCCCGATCCCCATGAAAGCTATGCCCATCTGGAGCGGGATATCGCCGTTCTGAAGAAGGCCTATGAGGAATGGCAGATCCGCTATTTTAAATTGGATATGTTCTACGTTCGAACCCCCGAGGAGCAAAAGCAGATCACCGCACTGCTGGCGGCGATCCACGGCTTCGGCGGCGACGTGGCGGTGCAGATGGACGTAACCCGCCCATTGCGGCTGAACTATCTCTGTGCGGCGGAATACGGCAGTGTCTTTGTGGAAAACCGCTATACCAAAACGCATACCTTCTTCCCGCACCGTACCCTTCGAAATCTTTGGAGCTTGGCAAAGTACCTGCCTGCGGGACGGCTGCAGTTTGAACTTGTGAACCCCGACCTCTATCGGGAGCAATATGACGAAAAGGACGTGCTTGCGCCCGCTACCTACCCAATGGACTATCAGTTTGCGGCGGTGATGCTGAGCAACCCGCTCTTTTGGATGGAAACGCAGTTTTTGTCGAAGGAGCGAAGGGAAGAGTTGCAGCGGATCCTGCCCGTTTGGAAGGAGCACCGCGCCGTGCTGCGGGGTGCAGAGATCGTCCCCGTCGGCGATTGCCCGAACGGTAAGAGCATTACGGGCTTTTTGGTGCGCAAGGATCGAAAAAACCGCTATCTGCTGGTGTTCCGTGAGGCCACCGAGGCGGCTGCGGCGATGATCCCGATGCAGGTGATTCCCAAGGAGCTGCGGCTGCTGGCCTCCTCCTGCGCCGCCAAGGCAGAGCTGCTGCCGGGCGCAGCCAAGGTCAGCTTTGTGCAACCGCGGTCCTATGCTTTTTACGAAATAGAGGAATAAAAAATCCCCCCGATGGGGGATTTTTTATTTTGTAACACAAGAGGTTCTGTGGTAATAGAATAGATTGAGATTTTGCAAAATGAGGTAACAGCGAATGAACCGAGCAAAAAGTTTAGCGGAGCTGGAGGTCGGTCGGCGGGCGCGGGTCTGCGCCCTGCTGAGCGAGGCTGCGCTCCGCCGCAGGCTGTTGGATATGGGGCTGATCTGTGATACCGAGGTGGAATGTCTCGGCAGCAGCCCCTTGGGCGATCCCCGCGCCTATTTGATTCGCGGTGCGGTGATCGCCATTCGCAATCGCGACAGTAAAGAGATCTTGATCGCAGAGGAGTGATGGCATGGAGCCGATCGTTGCCGTAGCGGGCAATCCGAACGTCGGAAAAAGTACGGTGTTTAATGCGCTGACCGGCCTGAAGCAGCATACGGGGAATTGGACGGGAAAAACGGTGAGCAATGCGGAAGGCATCTGCACCACCGCAGGCGGACGGGTGCGGCTGGTGGATATCCCCGGCACCTATTCGCTGCTCGCCCATTCGGCCGAGGAGGAGGTGGCGCGCAATTTTCTTTGCTTCGGCGGTGCGGATGCCGTGATCGCCGTTTGCGATGCCACCTGCTTGGAGCGCAATCTGAATCTGGTGTTGCAGATTTTGGAGATCACCGATCGGGTGTTGGTTTGCGTCAATCTGATGGATGAAGCGGCCCGCAAGGGCATCTCGGTGGAGATCGACCGCCTTTCCGTGCGGCTGGGAGTGCCCGTGGTGGCAACGGTGGCGCAGAAAAAGAAGAGCCTTGCCGCCCTCACCGATCGGCTGGATTCGCTGCTGGCGGGTAAAATCAGCCCCAAGCCCTGCAAGGTTCAATACGATGCGGCGCTGGAGCAGGCGATCACCGCAGTGGAGCGGCAGCTTCGGCCGCTCGTCGGCGCTCGACTTGATGCCCGCTGGTTGGCGCTGCGATTGCTGGAGGGGGATGCGGCGCTGGCGGAGGAGGCAGAGCGCTTTTTGGGGCGCTCCCTGAGCGCTGTCGATTTGGAGGAGCCAAGAAGAATCGCAGGCGATGGATTGAAGGAGCGGATCGTTGGCAGTATCTACGCCCAAGGTGCCGCCATCGCCGCCGATTGCGTGCGGGCGATGCCCCGTAAGCGGGATTTGGATCGCCGCATCGACGGCATTCTGACCCACCGTTGGGCGGCTTATCCCATTATGCTTATGATGCTGGCGGTCATTTTATGGCTGACCGTGGAGGGCGCCAATTATCCCTCCCAATGGCTCTCAAGCGGCTTTGCTTGGCTGCAGGAGCGTTTAACCTCCTTGTTTACTGCGCTGAACGCCCCCGCATGGCTGCACGGTGCGATGGTGCTGGGTGCTTATCGGGTGTTGGCATGGGTGGTCTCGGTAATGCTGCCGCCGATGGCAATCTTTTTCCCGCTCTTTACGTTGCTGGAGGATGCGGGATTTCTGCCGCGGATCGCTTATAATTTGGATCGTCCCTTTCAGCGGTGCAATGCCTGCGGGAAGCAGGCGCTTACCATGTGTATGGGCTTTGGGTGTAACGCCGTCGGTGTGACCGGGTGCCGTATCATCGATTCCCCGCGGGAGCGGTTGATCGCGGTGTTGACCAATGCCTTTGTGCCTTGCAACGGCAGGTTTCCTATGCTCATCGCGCTGATCTCCATGTTTTTCGTGGCGGGCAGGCAAACGGGGCTTTCGGCACTGTTGCTCACAGGTGTGATCCTGCTTGGCGTTTTGATGACCTTCCTTGTTTCCCGCCTGCTCTCCGAAACGGTGCTGCAGGGAATGCCGTCTTCTTTTGTTTTGGAGTTGCCGCCTTATCGCAGACCGCAGTTTGGCAAGGTGCTGGTACGGTCGTTATTGGATCGAACGCTGTTCGTTTTGGGGCGGGCAGCAGCGGTGGCCGCACCCGCGGGGCTGATCCTTTGGATCGCGGCCAACGTAACGGTGGGGGAGATGAGCCTTTTGGCCCATTGCGCCGCCGCTTTAGACCCTATCGGGCGTCTGCTGGGGATGGACGGCGTGATTTTGATCGCCTTTATTCTGGGCTTTCCCGCCAACGAGATCGTGTTGCCGATTATATTAATGGCCTATACGGCGCAGGGTACCTTGATGGAGGCGGCGAGTCTTTCTGCCATGCGGGAGATCTTGGTTGCCAACGGCTGGACTTGGACAACAGCCCTTTGCACCCTGCTTTTTGCGCTGTTCCATTGGCCCTGCTCCACGACTTTGCTGACGGTGAAGAAGGAGACGGGACGCTGGGGCTGGGCGGCCTTTGCCGCCGCATTGCCTACAGCGGTTGGGGCGGTGCTTTGCCTTGCGACGGCAACGATTTCTAAAGTTATGGTTGCATTTTTGAATTGATGGTGTTATAATCATTAAATACGGAAAAACCGTAATAATAAAAATTCTATTAAAAGGTGTGGTGAAAAAGAAATGCAAGTTAAAATCAACGGTCAGATGATCGAAACGGAAGCCGGTGCATCGGTATTTGATGCCGCATTTGCGCTGGATCCCGCAGCTGCCCGCGAAGCTCTCTGCTGCGCGGTCAACGGTGAGGTAAAGGAGTTGACTTATGTTCCTTCGGAAGGTGATGAGGTGACTACCCTGACTTTCGCGGATGAGCAGGCTAAGAAGGTCTTCTGGCACACCACATCCCATGTGCTGGCTCAGGCTGTTAAGCGCCTTTTCCCCAACGCGAAGTTCGCCATCGGTCCCGCCATCGACGCAGGCTTCTATTATGATTTCGAGGTCGAAACTCCCTTTACCGCCGAGGATCTGCAGAAGATCACCGCCGAGATGAAAAAGATCGTCAAGGAGCGGCTGAAGCTGGAGCGGTTCGAGCTTCCCGTTGAAGAAGCAAAAGAGCTGATGAAGGATGAGCCCTATAAATTGGAGCTGATCGAGGAGCACGCAGGTAAGGGAGAGAATATCTCCTTCTATCGCCAGGGTGAGTTTACCGATCTTTGCGCCGGCCCCCATCTCTTTGATGTTTCCAAGATCAAGGCGATTGCTCTGTTGAGCTCCACCGGTGCCTATTGGCGCGGCGATTCTAACCGCCCCATGCTCCAGAGAATCTACGGCATCTCCTTTATGAAGGCCGCCGAGCTGGAAGCCCATCTGGCGCAGTTGGAGGAGGCCCGTAAGCGCGACCATAATAAGCTGGGTCGTGAGCTGGAGTTCTTTACAACGGTGGACGTCATCGGTCAGGGTCTGCCTATCCTGCTGCCCAAGGGCGCCAAGGTGGTTCAAACCCTGCAGCGCTGGATCGAGGATGAGGAAGAAAAGCGCGGCTATCTCTTGACCAAGACTCCGCTGATGGCCAAGAGCGATCTCTATAAAATTTCCGGTCACTGGGATCATTATCTCGACGGTATGTTCGTTCTCGGCGATCCTACCGACGAGACCAAGGAATGCTTTGCCATGCGTCCCATGACCTGCCCCTTCCAATATCAGGTCTTTTTGAATCGGATGCGCTCCTACCGCGATCTGCCGATGCGGCTGGGCGAGACCTCTACCTTGTTCCGTAACGAGGATAGCGGCGAGATGCACGGCCTGATCCGTGTTCGTCAGTTCACCATCTCCGAGGGTCACCTGATCCTCCGTCCCGATCAGCTCGAGGAAGAGTTCAAGGGTTGCTTGGAGTTGGCTAAATATTGCTTGGATACCTTGGGTATGCTGGAGGATTGCTCCTTCCGCTTCTCTCAATGGGATCCCAACAACACCGAAAAATATATCGGTACGCCCGAGCAATGGGATGAGGCTCAAGGCATTATGGGCAAGATTCTGGATGATCTCGGCGTAGAGTATTCCATCGGTATCGACGAGGCCGCCTTCTACGGCCCCAAGCTGGATATTCAGTATAAAAACGTATTCGGTAAGGAAGATACCATCGTTACCATTCAGGTCGACCAGTTGTTGGCTGAGCAGTTCGATATGTCCTATATCGATCAGAATGGTCAGAAGGTTCGCCCTTATATCATCCACCGTACCTCGATGGGCTGCTATGAGCGTACCTTGGCATACTTGATTGAAAAGTATGCAGGCGCACTGCCTACCTGGATGTCGCCCACTCAAGTTAAGGTGCTGCCCATCAGTGAGCGCACCATGGAGAAGGCCACCGAGGTCTATGAGCAGCTCCGCGCTGCAGGCCTGCGGGTCGAGCTGGATGAGCGCAACGAAAAGATCGGCTATAAGATCCGTGAAGCCCAGCTTCAGAAGATCCCCTATATGGTCATCATCGGCGAGAAGGAGGCCGAAGCCGGCACCGTTTCCGTTCGCGGACGCAAGGATGGCGACCTCGGCTCCATGCCTGTTGCCGACTTTATTGCTCTTATCAAAGAGGTTATCGAAACCAAAGCCAAGAAATAATAGTAAAGCCCTCGGCAAAAGCCGAGGGCTTTGTTTCTTGACACTGCAATCGGTGATTCGGCATGAAACAAAACATCTCAATCGAAGAGTTGTCCCATAATTGTTTATTTTGAATTCAAAGGGGGGGTCTTTTTCGGTATTGAAGCGGCGAACAATGTTCTTCCTCTTTAAAGACACGTGAAAAATACGAAAAACTGCTGAAACCGTATTTCTCGCTGATTGCGGAGATCGATAAATTAGTTTTCTTCAAATCGTTTTTGGCAAGGACGAGCCGTGTCTTTAAGATGTACTTCATAACGGTCATTCCCGTATACTTTTTGAATTGTCTGCAAAAATGATATTTACTAATATTGACAGCGGCGCAAATACTGTCGATATTGATATCATCGGATATATTTTTATTGATGTAACAGATCGCTTTGTCCATAATACCCTTAACCGAGAAGGTGCTTGCCTTGGAATATTTATCAAGATAAAAAAGGAGTTTTATGCAGCAGGAAAACAACAGTAGTTCTCGTTCATCATCGGTATTGCTTGCCAAAGATTCATTAAAAATACCGTCCAATTCCTTTTGCTCTTTCTCATCGATTTCGGCATAAACGATTGCCTTATCGGAAAAAGCTTTAAATCTGTTATTCTCGCCAAGCAGATCCAATATTTTATTCAGGTTGCCGCAGGAGATGTTCAGCTTGCTGCGGTCGTAGATTTCTGGAACGTCCGGCATGGTATAATGATAGGTATCCGCCGCAATGAAAACAAGTCCCCCTTTTTTGATGGGGAAAACGTCCTCGGCGCAAACGATGCTTCCGCCGTTGGAATAAAAATACATAATAAGATGCTCGGTTGAAGCGTGCCAGGTTTTATATAAGGGGTCTTTTCCTGTTTGGTGGCAAACAATACCGTCTTTCATGGAATCACCTCGATTAAGTTTAACATACATTAATGAAAAAAGCAATATAAGTAAAATTTAAGGCAATAAACGCCTATATATTCGCCGTTTTTTGATGTATAATATCCGCAACATCATTAATAGGAGAATTATAATGAAACCATATAACGGCATTTTTACTGCCCTGCTTACTCCCTTTGATTCAAATAATAGGATCAACGAACAGCAGCTTGAAACGCTGGTAAAATTCAATCTGGAAAAGGGCGTAACGGGATTTTATGTCGGCGGTTCCACCGCCGAGGCCTTTTTGCTTTCGACCGATGAACGAAAGCAGATTATGGATGTAGTAAAGAGTGCAGCGCCAAATGCTACCCTTATTGCGCACATTGGCTCCATAAATGAGCGGGAAGCCAAAGAACTCGCGCTCCACGCAAAGAAAACCGGGTATGACGTAATCTCGTCCGTTGCCCCTTTTTATTATAAATTTACCTTTGAAGAAATTAAAAACTACTATTTCCGCCTTGCCGATGCAGCGGAATTGCCGATGTTGGTTTACCACTTTCCTGCTTTTTCGGGGGTCAATATGGGAATCGACGAAATGGGGCAATTTCTCCAAGACGATCGTTTTTTGGGTATTAAGTATACCTCTAACGATTTCTTCACCATGGAGCAATGCAAATCTAATTTTCCTGAAAAGATCGTATATAACGGCTTCGATGAGATGTTTTTAGCCGGTCTTTCGATGGGCGCAGACGGCGGGATCGGCAGTACCTACAACTTTATGGCGGATAAATTTTTGAAAATCAAGGCACTCTTTGAGGCGGGTAAAATGGACGAAGCGCAAGCGCTTCAAAAAGAGGCAAACAAAATCATCACCATCCTTTGCAAGATCGGTGTGATGCAGGCGGAAAAAGAGGTCTTGAATCAGCTCGGTTTTGATTTCGGTGTTTGCCGCCATCCCTTCGGTGAGCCCGATGCGGAGCAAAAAGCATGGATCGCCAAGGAAATCATTCCGTTTGTGAAATAGGAGAAAAAATGCTGCTTGAAAAGGTTAACGGTGAAGTTTATTCGCAATGCCGAATCCCCGGCATTGTTATAACCGAAAACGGTACGCTGCTTGCCTATTATGAATGCCGAAAATCGAACTCCGATTGGGCTGAAATTGATATTAAAATCATCCGAAGCAGCGATGAGGGTGATTCTTGGCAAACAGTCAACGTTTTGGAGGGGAACGGGAATACCCTTAATAATCCCGTTATGTTTGTTAAGGGAGAGGAACTTCATTTTTTATTTTTAAAAAACTATAAGGAACTTTTCCATTGTGTGAGCACAGACGACGGAAAAACCTTTTCCGAACCGCAACAAATCTCTGTTTCTTGTGATTTTTTCTACAGTGTCATTGCAGTTGGTCCCGGTCATGGAATCGTGCATGACGATACTATGATCGTACCCGTCTGGTTTGCGCAAAACAAAGAGGATCCTAAGGCCCATCGCCCTTCAATTATTGCCACTTTGTACTCAAAAGACGGAAAAGAATGGAAGATCGGCGAAATCATCGGCCGAGAGGTGTTGGTAAATCCCAGCGAATGTGCTTTGGCAGTTACGGCAGAAAACAACGTGCTTATTTCTATCCGGAATGAAAATGAATGTCATCAACGTGCATTTGCAATAAGTGAGAACGGATTCAGCGGCTGGGGAGAGGTCTCTTTTTATCCGCAGATGACGGATCCGATTTGTATGGGCAGTATGTGCCACCAAAACGGAAGAATCTACCATATCAATTGTGAGTCAAATACCGCCAGAGAAAATCTGACGGTAAAAATCAGCGACGACGGTTTTAAAAGCTTTGAGCGAGTTTTTGTAGATACTCCCGGCGGTTATTCCGATCTGGCTGTTAAAAACGAT
Organism: Clostridia bacterium; assembly: GCA_017396865.1. Next base: position 13,715 of record JAFQKO010000188.1, read on the forward strand.
ACGCTCTACGTTTTCTATGAGCGGGATTGCAAAAACGGCGGATTATATTTCAAAAGAGTTTTCGCCAATCAAGGAAAAATTCTATGATTGACACGTCAACTCCCTGATTTCGCAAAGACAAAAAGCGCCGAGGGCATTGTCCTCGGCGCATTTTCGATTGACACCGTAATCGGTGCGTGATAAAATAGCAAAAAAGAAAACAAGGAGCGTTGCGTATGAACTGCAGGCTTTCCAAAACGAAAATAGAATCCTATCAAGGGGATGTTTTGCCGCTTCGGCTGCTGGGCGAAGAGGAGCTGACCGCCGCCGAGATCGAATGGTCCGTGGCGGGGGATTGCGTCATCGCCCGCTCCTTTTGGGGGGATGCGCCCCATAGCTTTAACGATGGGGTGATGCTCACGTTGGCCGAGGTGGGGGAGGCAACCGTTTCCGCTACCTACGGGGGCGAAACCTATACCTGCACCGTTACGGTGCGCCCTATGGAAAAGGCCTCCTCCGAGGACGAACTTTGCTATTATCGCGGCGATTTCCATTGCCATACCTCGCAGGAGCATAAGGCACCTGCCTTTGCGGAGGATCCGAGCGGCATCTCCAATTATATTCAGCAGATGAAGGCCGAAAAACGGCTGGATTTCGGGGTGATCAGCGATCACGCCGAGGTGACCAACCCGCGGGACTTTTTCCGCGGCTTTACCGAGACCGAAGCCGCCCAACCGATGGAATTTATCATGTTCCCCGGCAGTGAATCGGAGATCAGCCCGATCGAACCCGACCGCTACGGGCTGAACCGTAAGAATGGGGGCGAGATGGTCTGCGTGAACGTGGACAACTTTGTCTGCACCCATGGCTGGGCGGGCTTTTTTGAAGCCTATTCCACCGCACCCTTCGGGGTTTGCGTTTTTGCCCACCCGCAGGTGGTAGGCTATGACAGAAACGGTGTTTGGAACTTCTGTTTTCATCGAATCAACACTCCCGCAATGAAGAATCTGGTGCGGGGTGTCGAGATGGGGGACGGCAGCGACCGCGCCTCCAACTGCCTCAATGAACTGGTTTACTCTTTGGCATTGGATTGCGGCTTTCGGGTCTCTGCCACCTGCGCCAGCGATTGCCACGGCCCCGTTTGGGGCTTTGAGCAGGCGAGCGGCAAAACCATCGTGATGGCGCGGAAAAAATCCAAGGAGGCCTTTTTGGATGCTCTGCGCAGTAATCGGTTCTATGCCTGCGAAAGCGGAACGGTCAAGCTGCGCTATTCCGTTAACGGGCAGACTGCCCCCGCCGACCTTGCCGCCGCAGAGGCCTATCAATTCCGCGTGGAATGGAGCTTGATGGAGCAAGAGCCCACCGCTCGTCCCGTGCGGCTGCAGGTGATCAGCGACGGCGGCAAAACGATCTATGAAACCAAGGATTTCGGCAATATTCTGGAATTTTCCGTTCCTTCCGCCACCGCCCGCTATTTCTTTTTGCGGCTCACCGATGAGGCGGGGCGCAAGACCTGGTCCTGCCCCGTTTGGACGGGGCGCGCCTTCGGCGATTGGACGCCGCTTGCTTTGCCGCCGTTGGATAAGGCGGGCTTTACCGTCACCGATCAGCGAACGGGGCAGGATGTAAGCATTCTTGTAAACGATGACCCCACCGCCTATTGGGAGGGGCAGGATACCACCGCCGCCTTGCTGATCGACATGGGCAGGGAGCAGCAGGTGCGGGCGCTGGGCCATTATCCGCCCCGCTGGGATCGCAAGGTGCTGAAGGTCAAAGGGATCCGTGAGAATGAGGCAGTGGCCTCCTTTGCCTGCCGCTATCGGATTTCTACCTCCGTTGACGGATTGAACTTTACCGAACAGGCGGAAGGGGTATTACGGGTATTCGGCGCCGAGGAGATCATCTCCTTGCCGCCCCATTCTGCCCGCTATCTCAAGCTGGAGGTGCTCTCTACCACAGGTGCGGAAAGCGCCTATCCCGCTCTTGCAGAGGCACGGGTGCAGATCGGGGAGCTGACTGTATTTTAAAAAATCGCCGAGTGATCACACTCGGCGCATTTTTTTATCTATGATGATGCTTTTAGTGCAGGACTGTATGCTAAAAGTATACTTTGCACGGTTGAAAATGGGGGGTTGCTGTGATATAATCAAAGCAATTAAACTGTTGCGGTGTATCGGCCTTTCCGATGGGTCAGCAACAGAATGGAGGCCTCTATGTTTATTGACATTCATTCTCATGCGTACCGTAAAAGACCGCCCAAGTTCGGGTTTCAAACAGCGGAGGAACTGCTGGAGCGTTACGATGAAATGAAGGTGGACATGGCGGTATTGCTTCCGATCGTCAGCCCGGAGATCTATTTTCCGCAGGCGGTAGAGGATATCATTGAGATGTGCGAGGCGCATCCGGACCGCTTGATTCCTTATTGCAACGTGGATCCCCGCAGCTATTGGAATTCGCCGTTTTCTCCGCTGGATCAGGTGCTGGAGCACTATAAAAAGCTCGGTTGCAAGGGCGTGGGGGAGATCATGCCCTCCATGGCACTTAATGATCCGATGTTGCAGAATCTGATCCGCTGTGCCGCGAAGGTGGGGTTGCCCGTCGTATACGATGGCTCGGCCCAAAAGGCGGGGGACTTCGGAGTTTACGATGATCCCGGCCTGCCGATGCTGGAAAACACCCTCTTGGAATATCCGGAACTGCTGATCTTTGGCCACGGGCCGGTATTTTGGAGTGAGATCGCAAAGCTGGATACAGTGGCGCAACGGGGCGTTTACTTCAGCCCCTATGGTAAGCAGTATCTGAACCTTCCGAAAGGGCCTGTTGCAGAGGAAGGCACCGTGCCGAAACTACTGCGCAGATACCCCAATCTTTGCGGGGATCTTTCCGATCCTACGGCGTATAACGCCATTGCACGGGATGCGGATTACGGCCCGCGGTTTTTGAGTGAATTTGAAGATCGGCTTTATTTTGGCACCGATATGTGCGGAAAGAATATGCCGGTGGAGCTGGATAAGCTTTTGATCGATTGGCGGGAACAGGGCAAGATCTCGGAGAGTACCTTCCGTAAGATCGCCTATGAAAATGCGGAGAAATTATTGGGATTATGATTAACGCAAAGGATATCGGCAACGCCCTTCATGCCATTGGCGTGGAAAACGGTGATATTTGCCTGTTTCATTCCTCTTTTAAAAGCCTCGGACCTGTCGACGGCGGCGCTGAGGCAGTGATTAAGGGCTTTGAGGATGCGATTGGTGAGGAGGGAACGTTGGTTGCTCCAACGCTGTGTTCTAAGGACTTTTTCAATTCTTATCAAACCTGGCATCTTGATAAGCCCTCGGATGTTGGGTATCTGACGGAATATTTCCGCAAGCAGCCGAATGTTCTGCGAAGCGATCAGGCCACCCATTCCGTGGCGGCTCGCGGCCCGCTGGCTCATGAACTGACCTATGAGCATACCGCCCACGGCCCGCATCTTTGCCCATTTGGGACGTTTGCATTCTCCGATTCTTCGCCGTGGATGAAGCTATATCAGCGGAATGCAAAGATCGTTTTCGTCGGGGTCACGATGAAATATAATACCATGAAGCATCTGGTCGAGGCGACCGTAACCGAGCGACTTTTGGCGGCAATCAAAGAGGATCAAAAGCGCGCAGAGCAGCAGGCAAAACTGCAAACCTTTGAAAATCGGTGGGATGGCGTTTGGCTTTATTATAACGGTGAAAAAATGCAGGCCTATCTGGAATCGCTGGGGTTGGTGCGCAAAACCGTTTGCGGAAACACAACCCTTCTTTGCGTGGATGCCAAGGCGTCGAGCGATGCAGCGATGGAGGCATTGCTCGCCCATCCGGAGCAGTGGTATCAGGATGAACGGTTGCAATGGATAAACGACTGTAAATGACAAAATCGCCGAGCGGCAAGCCGCTCGGCGATTACTTTTATTCTACGGTAACACTTTTGGCAAGGTTGCGGGGTTGATCCACCTCGCAGCCGCGGGCGACTGCCACGTGGTAGGCGAAAAGCTGGCAGAGGATCACCGCTAAAATGGGTGCAAGGAAATCGGAGCAGGCGGGCAGCTCCAGCCGATCCCCTTGAAATTCGGTATCGGCATGGGTGATGCCCAGCAACCGCGCCCCGCGGGACTCCACCTCGCGGATGTTGCTGAGGGTCTTGAGCAGCCGATCCCGATCGGTCATGACAGCGATCACGGGTGTGCCCGGCTCGATCAGCGAGATGGTGCCGTGCTTGAGCTCGCCTGCGGCGTAGGCTTCGCTGTGCATATAAGAGATTTCTTTGAGCTTCAGCGACCCTTCGCAGCTGACGTAGTAGTCCTGCCCGCGGCCGAGGAAAAAGAGATGCTCCGCATCCTTGAAGCGCTCGGCAAGCTGCTGGGAGATCGGTTCTCGCTTTAATGTCTCTTCAATGAGGGCGGGCAGGGTCTTTAATTCTTCACAAAGCGCCTGCCGCCCCGCCAATTTCAGCGCCAGCATATAGAGCAGAACCACCTGGCAGGTATAGGCCTTGGTGGTGGCCACGCTGATCTCGGGGCCTGCGGCGGTGTAAAGCACCTGATCGGCCTCCCGCGCGAGGGAGCTGCCTAATACGTTGACAATGCCGAGGGTGGGAATCCCCCGCTCCTTGGCCAGCCGCAGGGCGGCAAGGGAATCGGCGGTCTCGCCCGATTGGGAGATGATCAAGACCAGATCGTTGGGGGAGAGGATGGGGTCGGCGTAGCGAAACTCGCTGGCGATCTCCACCTCTACGGGGATACGGGCGTATTTTTCAATGGCGTATTTACCCAAAAGCCCCGCATGATAGGCCGAGCCGCAGGCAACGATGCGGATGCGGGTCGGCTTTTGCAGAGCCAGATCGGGGAAGAGGGTGCCGTCCTGATAATATTGACCAATGGTCTCCCGCACAACGTGGGGCTGCTCGGCGATCTCCTTGGCCATGAAATGGGGATAGCCTCCCTTTCTGGCACTCTGCTCATCCCAATCTGCGGTGCGTACCTCCTTTTGAAGCGGCGCATCGCTCGGATCATAGAATTGAACGCCGCCTTGGGTCAGCACCGCCACCTCGCCCTCCTCCAGGAGAACGTAGCGATGGGTGTGCTCTAAGATGGCGGGAATATCGGAGGCAATAAAGCGCTCGCCCTCGCCGATGCCGATGATCAGCGGGCTATCCTTGCGGATGGCGTAAAGCGCATCGGGTCGATCCTCAAAGAGGATGCCCAGCGCGTAAGAACCCTGCAGCCGCGCCGTTGCTTGGCGAATGGCGGCAAGCGGATCGCCCGCATAGCATTCGTTGAGCAAAATTGCGATCAGCTCGGTATCGGTCTCGCTGATGGGGGAGAGCCCCCGCTCTGCCAATTCCTCCCGCAGCGCGTGATCGTTTTCGATGATGCCGTTGTGCACCAAAACGACCTTGCCGCAGCGGTGGGGATGGGCGTTGATATCCTCAGGCGCGCCGTGGGTCGCCCAGCGGGTGTGGCCGATGCCGATCAAGGCGCCGTCGGTGCAATGCTGCGCCACCAAGCTCGCTAAGGCAGAAACCTTTCCTTTATTCTTATAGATATCAATACCGCCCTCTCGGCTGAGAGCGATGCCTGCCGAATCGTAGCCCCGATATTCCAGCTTCTTTAAGCCGCCGATCAGAATATCGGCCGTGTTGTTGTTTCCTGCGTATCCAATGATACCGCACATAAAAATCACCTGTCCTTTCTTCTGCTGAATGATCTTAACCGAATTTCCGTCTTTTTACAACCAACCGCACCTTGCAATTTTTGGCAACTCCAAGTTGCTTCATTAATTAAATTATGAGCAAAAGGAGCGCCGAAAAACAAAAAAACCGTAAAAAATCAAAAAAAGCGGCAGGTAAAATTCAACAAAAATAAAAAAATTTTTTATACAATATTTACAAAAGTTTCGGTTTCTCTAAAAAATGTTTCAAAATACTAAACATCATTATTGACTTTTTCGCCTTCTTAAAATATAATATCATTAATGTATCATCGGTTAATTATGTTTTATTACCGATCGACGTTCTGACAGGAGGTTGTAAGAATGAAGAACACAAAGAAGTTATTCGCTGCTCTTGCGGCAGTGGTGATGCTGATTTCCATGCTTTCTTGCATGGTTGTCCCCACCGTTTCCGCAGAGGTGACTACCACCCTCGGTGGCCCGGTCAGCATCGATGCTAAGGTATCGAGCGGTTCCGGCATCGCTGTTGGCGGTAAAGAGCTGCCCGAGAAAATCTTGGTTGTATGCAGCAGCTGGAACGGTAAGTCCGGGTCTGTATCGATCAAGCTCGGCGGATTGGTTTACCGTGCCAATATGGGTGTAAACGCATTTGGCGAGATCGCTCAGGCTGTTGCTGCCGCCGATGCGGGCAATACGATTTACGTAGCTGCAGGTAGCTATTCTGCCGCAATTACGGTATCCGTTGCCAACCTGAAGATCTACGGACCTTATGCAGGCGTATCCCCCAACGCTCCCTTCAACGGCAACGCCAAGAATCTGAGCGAGCCGAACCCTGCCCGTCCTGCTGCTGCATCTGCAGCCGCAGCAACGGATAATGAAGCTGTTTTCAGCGGCCGTCTCAATATTCCGAAGGAAAGCCCCCACCTCACCGTGGACGGTCTGTATTTCACCGGCGCATCCTGCGATGTTTATAACCAGTCCGGTGCCCTTCGTTACGGCACTTATTTCAGAAACAACATTTTGAACATCACCACCGCTATCTTCTTTAATATGGATAGAGGCTTGAATGCAAACTTTGTTTTTGAAGATAACCGCGTTCTGAACGGTAAGACCCTGACCACCATGGGCGGTGTTATGGATATCCGTTACAGCCGTAACTATTTCAATCTGACCAACGTAACCGCACGCCCCTCTTCTTTTGCATCCGGCGCTACCGGCACCAGCTGCATCGTTGAGGATAACTACTACGAAGTATGTAACGGTGCGATTGCATACGACAGATCCGGTCCGTATCAGATCACTCTGTACTCCTTCATCGTGCGCAACAACTACGTTGCGAAGATGGGCGAGAGCTTCTCTTTCGTAACCAACAAATATTTTGCAAATAACTCTCTGCCCGGCATCAATATGCAGATTACCGGCAACACCATTCTCGGCGTGAACCCGGACAAAGCTGTTCTGGAGTTCCCTTACGTGGCATCTCAGGGTAACGCAGGTACCTATCGGTACATCGTAAACTTCAACCATAACTTTGTTGATCTGCCTGCAGAAGCCATGCTGATCAATTCCGGCATGAACGGTGTTCTGAACTGTGCCTACAACTATTATTCTACTCCTATCTCTGCCGATCGTGTTGTTAAGCATCCGAATGCGGAGCTGATCCTTTATCCCTACTATGCGGATGAAGAAATGACCACCCTGGTTGGTGATGCTCGTATCATCGCAGTCAACCTGAACTATCCCTCTGAGATCAATCAGGATGAGCTGACTGTTTCGATCAACATGGGCGATACCACCTATCCCACCGTGAACATGGGCGCCGCCCTGACTGTTTCCGATGGCTGCACCTGGAAGCTCTATGAGGATGAAACCCTCAGCAAGGAAATTGTTAATAAGACCCTCTACTTCGACGGTATCGTTACCGAGCGTTATGCCGCAATTTATACTCCCGACGGTGTTTTGAGCAACGTTTACACCATCATCATCGAGAGAGATTATTGCAGCGAAGCAAAGATTGTCGACATTCTTTTGAGCAACTCCACCGTACCCTCCCCCGAGGTTCTGGGTACTGCATATATCTATGACGTTCCCTCCGACGTGGCCTTCATGGATTATGAAATTAAAGTTTCCTCCGGTGCTACCTATACGCTCTATTCCGATTCCGCTTGTACCAAGCCGTTGGAGGATATCGGTTCCTACATTCCTTATGATGGCTATAACGTATATGTATGGGTCAAGTCCGAGGATAAGACCATGGATGCCAAGTATTCCATCACCTTCAACAGAGAGCGCTCCGCTCTCTATGATCCCTGCGTCATCGACGTAATCGTTCCCGAGAGCGGCGATACCGTGGTTCGTCCCGATCGTCTGAATGCAGGTAAGCTCTGGATGTCCTATTATGCATCCACTCTGCTGGGCGAGGCTGCTTTCGAATTCGAAACCACTCCCGGCGCAACCTGGAAGCTTTATAAGGATGCCGAGAAGACCACTCTGCTTTCCGCTTCCGATAACGTTAAGAGCGTTGCTCTGGCTGCAGGCACCAATACCTTCTACGTTGAGGTTTCCGATGCAACCGATACCAATTTGATCACCTTCGTTGTTGAGAACCAGACCCGTTCCTCCGACGCAACCATTACCGGCATCGTCGGTTATGCTCCCACCATCGTTGATAATAAGATTATGGTATCCGGCTTCGGCGCCACTTTCAATGCTACCTTCACTACCGGCAATCCTTATGCAGTCTGTGAGGTTTATGCCGATCCTGCCAAGACGCTGAAGATGGAGTATACCTCCAATCCGATCACCGACCCCGATTCGATCCGCGTGACCGATGAGAGATCCTTCGCGCTGGGCATTCAGCATGCAAGCACCGTATACTACGTTGACTGTATCGCCGAGGACGGCACTGTCAACAGCTATACGATGGTTATCGACAAGACTGTTGCTGTGAACGCTATGGACGACGTTAATACAGACGCATGGTTCGCTCCCTACGTTCAGGAGGTTCTTGAAAAGGGCTATATGGCCGGCGATAGCGGCACTCCCACCTTCCGCCCCGGTGATAAGACCACCCGTCAGGAAATGGCAGTTGTTGCAGCCCGTCTGCTGGGCTATGATCCCGCCAACTATGCATCTGTTAAGCTGGATATGAAGGATGTCGGCTCGATCGCCGAGTGGGCATTGAACAGCGTTAAGGTTTGCTATCATAACGGCGTTATGAAGGGCAACGCAGAGGGCACCGGCGTATTCTTCAAGCCCAATGCCCATATCACCCGCCAGGAAGTTATGGTAATGTTTGCCAGAATGTTCAAGCTGAGCGGCAGCTATGATCTGAGCACCTTCTCCGATGCAAACCTGATTGCAGATTGGGCAAAGGCTGAGGTTGAGGCAGTTGTTGCTTCCGGCTTGATCGTCGGTAGCGAGGGCAAGCTGAATCCCTATGCATTCATCACCCGCGCTGAGCTGGCTGCAATCATCGCCCGCGCAAAGTAATTCCTATACCAATTAAGAAAGCGGCACACTTCTTTTGAAGTGTGCCGCTTTTTATGTTTTTGGATATTTTGCTAAAAAAGGAGGGCTTCGCTTTGTGCAACCCTGCCAAGAAATCTTTACATTTTTGTTACATTTTTTAAGATCGCTTGCCATTTCCTCGGTTTATTGTTATATTATAATCAGAAGAATCAATGTAGAAAAAGGGGGATATGCATGAGCAAATGGATAAAAATTGTTGCAATTTTTGCAGTGCTGATTGTGTTTGCATCCATGGCAACCGCTTGCCGTGAGCAGGAACAAAAGCTTGGCGTTGCCGCGCCTGCGGATCCGCCTGAGATTGAGAGTGGCAGGGAAGAGGAGCAAAATGGCGCCGAGATTGAGAATGAAGAGCCCTCGGTTCCCGAAGGTTCCGCTCCGAAACCGAATGAATCGAACCCAAGCGATCAGCAGGATCCGATCGATACGAAAGAGAACAAAGAGGATGGCAATTTTGATTCGACCTGGCCGATTGGTTACGATAATCCGTTGTCGGATACGGACAAAAAGATCAATACCGGCGCAAAGCCTTCCTTCAATCTTGATTCAACCGGATTTGTGAAGAATGGGATCAAGCTTAAGGATTTAAAAGAAAGAACCATCTCGTTTATCTGCCCCGGCCAGGAGTCGAGCTTTGTTTATAAAAATGAAAACGGCGTATACGTTACCGAATGGGATTGGTTCAAGGCGCTGAATGATGCCTATGGGCTAAAGGTAATATATCATAAATGCCGCCCCGATAAGGCGTTGAATAAAAATCTGGTAAGTATGAATGCGGGCGCCGACTTAGACATCGTTTACACCCATGGCGGCGGTTTCCCCAAATGGTTGAATCTGTCTCAGCCCCTGGATCCCTATATCAACCTGCAGAACATTGATAACTCCCCCGGTGTCAGCCTCGTGACCATGAAGGAGAGCAAGTGGAGCGGCACCTATCGCTGTATCGCGCCGATCGGAGCCGTCAACGTATTGTGGTATAATCAAACCCTTGTCAATCAGCTTAATCTGGCCGATCCGCATACCCTTTGGCGGCAAGGAAAATGGAATTGGGATGCTTTTAAGGCATTTGTTTCTTCCGCCCCCTCCTCAGTCGGTGAGAAGCCCCTGTATGCCTATCATCAGTCTGCTTCCACAACGATGAACGCCTGGCCGCTGACCGGCGGGTTGGCTCCGATTCGGACCGATGCTAACATCAGATTTAAAGAGCCGCCTGCATTGCTGAATAATTGGGCGGATGAACGTGTGCTTTCTGCATGGGAATTTATATCCGATACGGCAAATGGAATTCGATGCAGTACCTCCTCTGCTAAGCTTTATGAGGATGGTACGCTGCTGATGGCCGCCATGGAAAAACTGCAGCCATTTCGTGATGAGCAGGTTTATGCAAAAAACGTGCAGTATCAGTGGGTTCCGTTTCCTGCAGCGCCCAACGATGACGGACGTTGCGTTGCCATCGATAGCGGCTATGCCCATATGATCCCCCGTAAGGTTAAGAGTGAGCGCGATATTGTATATGCCGTGAAGTTCATGGAGCTTTGGGCAACCCGCTTTACCGAGGTAATGCTGGATTATTTGGCGATAACGGAGTGTATCGCCGTGAATCATGCGGAGCGCAAGGAATACTACGATTTTCTTGAGAAAAACACCTGCGTTGCTTTCCAAATGAACGATTGGGATATGCTTTCCGATGAGGGTGTTGCAGCAAAGGATAATTGGCTTAATGCGCTGGAAGCTTCATCCGCAAGCGTTCGTACCGAGAGCGCTAAATTTATGCCGTTTGTTCAGCAGGCCATCGACTATTGTGAATCGTATGGGCTTGTGGAATAAGTTGAAAGTTTGTTCGAATTTTTTTGAAAAGGGTTGCTTTTTGAAATGTGATTTATTATAATGAGTTTATAAATGGATTAACATCCAAAAAACGAAAGGAGAAACGCACATGAACAAATTTTGCAAAGTATTTGCAGTTGTTCTCGCAGTTCTGATGCTGGGCACGATGGCCACCGCATGTAAGAAGAGTGATGATGGTGACGGTCTCGGTATGGCCGGCAGCAGCTTCACCGGCGGCTACACCACCGACGAATCCGGTAACGTTCTGGACGCCGAAGGTAACGTAATGGAAGACGTTACCATGGACGAACAGGGTAACCTTGTTGATAAGGAAACCGGCGCAATCGTCAGCAAGCCCGACAACGGTAATACCAACACCGAGCCTCCCAAGACTCAGGAGGAAGCCGTTCAGAACTACGACTCCACCAAAAAGTGGGATGCAGAGAACAACCCCCTGGTTGCCGAAACCAAGAAGCCTAACACCGGCGTAAAGCCCGGCTTCGATATCGACACCACCGGCTTTGTTAAGAACGGCATTAAGATCGCCGATCTGAACAAAAAGTCCCTGACCTTGATCACTTCCATCAAGTACTCCACCTTCAACTACAGAGGTGAAAAGGGTGAGTACGTTACCGAGTGGGATTGGTTTGATCAACTGAAGTCCGTATACGGCCTCAAGATCACCTACATCAAGTCCCGTTTCGATAAGTCTGTTCAGCAGAGCTTGACTTATATGAACGCAGGTAAGACCTTGGACGTTATCCCCACCCACGTTGGCGGCTTCCCCAAGTTCCTGAACCTGTCTCAGCCCCTGGATCCCTATATCAATCTGCAGAACATTGATAACTCCCCCGGTGTCAACACCATGACCCTGAAGGAGACCAAGTGGGGCGGCACCTATCGCTGCATCAGCCCGATCGGCTCCGTAAACGTGCAGTGGTACAATCAGTCCCTGGTCGAGCAGTTCGGCCTGACCGACCCCCATACTCTGTGGCAGCAGGGCAAGTGGAATTGGGATGCGTTTAAGCAATTCGTTGTTTCCGTTCCCGCAACCACTCCCGACGGTAAGATGCTTTATGCCTATAATCAGTGCTCTTCCGATCTGATGTATTCCTGGCCTCTGACCAACGGCTTGGCACCGATCCAGATCGATACCAACGCCAAGGAGCCTGCTTTGATCAACAACTGGACCGATGAGCGAACCATCGCTGCATGGGACTTCATTTCCAGCACGATCAAGAGTATTAAGTTTGGCGGCGGTTACGACCGTCTGTACACCGACGGTACCGGTATGATGTCCGATACCACCTATTTGCAGAGCCAGTGGGATAATCAAGAGTACACCAAGGGTAGAAAGTACAATTGGGTACCGTTCCCCGCAGCAACCACCGATACCGGTCGTTGCATCGCATTCGACTACGGTTATACCCATATGATCCCCCGCAAGGTTAAGAACCAGTCCAACATCCCCTATGCCGTGAAGTTCATGGAGCTGTGGGCAACCCGCTTCTGCGAGGCTATGTTCGACTATCTGGCAACCACCCAGTGCTATGCCTTTGACTATGCTGCCCGTAAGGAGTATTTCGAGTTCGTTATCAAGAACACCTACTTCGGCGTTCAGATGAACGAGTGGGATATGCTCTCCGGTGATAGCGCCAAGGCAAAGAATGATTGGTTCAAGTCCCTGAGCAATCAGTCCTATAACATCAGAACCGAGACCGAGAAGGTTAAGAATGTGGTTCAGGAAGCCATCGATCTCTGCTTGGCATACGGTAAATAATCCGTATTTCGGTTCATCGAAAAATATGTGGTTTTTCCGCCCCTTTCGCAGTTGCGAAAGGGGCGTTTTTCTTTTTGTGGAATATGAATAATTTGTGAACGAAAAAATATACAACTTTAACAAGGAATCTTTACAAAAATGTTACATTTTATAAAAAGAGGTTGCTTTTTTATGATTCAGCGTCTATAATGAAGTAGCAGAATAGGATTTGCTGAAAATCCAAAAAATGAAAGGAGAAACACCATGAACAAATTTTGCAAAGTGTTTGCAATTGTTCTCGCAGTTCTGATGCTGGGCACGATGGCCACCGCATGTAAGAAGAGTGATGATGGTGACGGTCTCGGCATGGTCGGCAGCAGCTTCACCGGCGGCTACACCACTGACGAATCCGGTAACGTTCTGGACGCCGAGG
>JAFQKO010000019.1 GCA_017396865.1 Clostridia bacterium
AACGAAGCAAAATTGCTCGAAGAAGAACCCGCAAAGATAAAGGAGGCAGAGGTGCCTGCGGGAACCTTCGCATCATACTCCACGGTATAATCGCCCGAATAGCTGGGAACACTCCCTTCCTTCATTTCCTCCATAGTGGATACGGAATAGTTGCCGGTGATCGGCTCTATATAAAGGCGACCTTCCTTCAGCGAGCCCACCGCAAAGGGGTTGACTGCAGCGAAGTCGTAGGAAAGCAGGGTCTTTCCGCCATCGTCGGTGACCTTCAGATTATCGTAATAGGCATATTCCTGATCGCTGGAGCTGCCGTAGTGACGGAAGCCGAACACACCGAAGGTATTCAGCGCATGGGTATATGTCGCGATCAAATTATTATTCACGTAGAAGGTGGCGGTAGTGCCAACCACGTCGATCTTCACGTGAACGGTATCGGTCAGCGCAACATCGGAGATGGTATAGGTTCCCGCACCGGAGCCTCTGCCGTTTTCGGTTTTGACCAAGCCAAGCTGCATGGTGCCGCTCTTGGTTTTGATCTGGGCGGTCATGTTATTGGAAACGTCCTTACCGGCATAGATGAAGCCGCCGGAATGGTTTTCTACCTGAACGTCATATTCCACGGTATAATCGCCGTAGTAGCCGTTGGATTCGGTGGCGCTGATCAGCGGCGCATCAAATTCGGCGCTGTTCAGAAAGGCGGTTTCAAACACCGAGGAGGCCGAGCGGCTCTCGCCCGCTTCGTTCCAGACGGTAACCGTCCAATCATACGCGGTGGTGGAAACCAGCGCATCACCCGCATATTTCACCGAGCAGGCATCGCTTTCTACCTTACCGCTATCCCAAACGGTGGTCGACCCCGTTTTGACAACGATCTGATAAGCGGTCTGCTTGGCGCCGCGGTGAGCGGCCTCCATCCGCCAGCTCAGAACGGGCTGCTGCCCATCCACGCCCAGCGGATTTTCCATCGCATTACATTGCAGATCGGTTACGAACCAATCCTCCCCTGCCGCAAAGGCGGGGATTGCGCTCAAAATCATAGAAATCATAAGCAAAATACTCCAAATTCTTTTCGACATGAAATTTCCTCCTTAATTTCATCTTGATTTTATTATATAGGAAATGTTATAATGATTCAAGAGCATAGAAAATTCTTTTTTATATTACGGTCATAACATAAAAAGGGGCGATATAATGCAAACGCAATTCCCGATCATCGGACAACGCTGGAGAGACGACCTCAAAAACCGCCGCTACGGATTTTTGCTGAGCGACAATCCCATAACGCAAGTGCATAAGCACGGCTTCTTTGAGTTAGGTTATCTGGTGCATGGAGAGATAGATCATGAATTTCATGGAACCTTGACCCACATGAAGGCAGGAGATTTTTACTTTGTGGACATTGGGGTTTCTCACCGTTATCATGGCACAAACGACACAGAGGTTTTAAATTTCATGTTCTATCCCGAGGCGATCGACCCGTCCTTCAACGAATATCAAAGCCTCTCCCAGATCACAGCCAGCCCCTTTTTTCGGTTCACCTCCGATCGACTTCCGTTGCTGACCCATCCCTGTTTCCACGACGAGGACGGCAAGCTGCTGCAGCTTTTGGAAAACCTGCAGGAGGAGATCACCGAACGGCGATCGGGGCATCATCAGATGATCCATGCCATGATCCAACAGCTTGTGATCCGCCTGTTGCGTGCTGATAACGATGCGCGGCAAGCAGCCGAAGAGAGCGGCCTCATCAACGAGGTACTCCGCATGATAGAAGAGCGCTACACCACCGACCTGACGGTAAAAGAAATTGCCAAAGAGCTGGGCTATTCGGCGGTACACATCAGCCGCCTTTTCAAAGAGACCCAACACATTCCCTTTACCGACTATCTACAACGGTATCGCATCAGCAAAAGCTGCGGCTATTTAGCGCGCACCGATTGGAGCATCGCCAAGGTGGCGGAGGCGGTGGGATACGGCAACGTGCAATTCTATCATCGGCTCTTTCGCCGCTTTCAAGGCACAACTCCCCTCCAATACCGCAAGCAACGGCGGAAAATCTAAATATTTCGACCGTTTTGGGCTTGACGATTTAAAGCA
Source organism: Clostridia bacterium (assembly GCA_017396865.1). The sequence goes on from JAFQKO010000019.1 coordinate 2,092, forward strand.
ATTTGGTATACTGAGTATAGAATAAGAAGAAAGGAACTTCTGTTATGTTTAAAATACAAGCAATTTCTGCCATGGACACCGTTCGGCTACGAGATCCCATTGATGCCTACCCGACCATTCAATCGGTGCGTGGCTTAAAGGGCGAGCGAGTTTCGTTCCGGATTCGAGCCGACCTTAAACCGGAGCCGGATGTATCGCACGCACGCAAAAAGGGCTACTATACCCTGCGCTCCCCCCTCAGACCCTACACCCATGTTTGCAGAATCGGCCATGTACCTGTTGAGTTACCCGCCTATCTTGATCGTAGCGACGATGACTATCTTTCAAAAGAACCCGGACTCTTTCCCGACGTTCTTTATCCCATCAAACCCAAGGAAATCTTCCAGCTTCATCCCTACAGTTCTACAACCTTGATGGTAACGGTGGACATTCCGGAAGAGATTGATGCGGGCGAATATCCCCTTTATTTCACCTTTACCGAGGCAAGCACCTCCACAGGCGATATCAAAACCCATATAAAGATTATGGTGCAGGTGGAAGATCTTGTTATTAAAAAGAACGATCTGATCTTCACCGAATGGTTCCATTGCGACAGCATTGCAGACTACTATAACGTAAAAATGATGAGTGCCAAGCATTGGAAATTGATTGAAGCCTTCATCAAAACCGCTGCCCGCACCGGAATCACCATGCTCTTGACTCCGCTCTTTACCCCGCCCCTCGATACGGCCATCGGAACCGAGCGCCCCACGATGCAGTTGGTCGGCGTTAAAAAGCAGGGTAATACCTATTCATTCAACTTTACTCTTTTGGAAAAATGGGTTCAAATTTGCCATAAATACGG
>JAFQKO010000189.1 GCA_017396865.1 Clostridia bacterium
GAGGGCGATGAATGGAAGAATTATTACGGAGCCCGCTTCACCGCAGGCGAATGGCGCATCTCGACCCAGGTGCGGATCGACCGCGACAGCGGTTTGACCCATGAGCTGGGCAACCCCACCACCCTGACGGTGAACGGCAAGGCATGGACCCCCGAAAACGGAACCGGCATTCCCAGCGTATATCCCACTTATTCCATGCTCTTCTTCCTCTCGCCCACCTATACCATCGTGGACGACCCCAATATCCAGCCCCCGACCCCCATTGAGTCGGTGAATCTCAACCTGCTGGGCTATGCCGCAGGCGCTCCGATCAGCAATACGATCATTGCCTCCAACAGCCACGTCAACGTGGTCGGCCAGGTCTTCTATGAGGCCGATTCTCTTCAGGATCTGTTTGGCGGAAATCCCGAAAGCATTCAGCCGGCCACCGGCAACTTCTCTGCCGATAAGGCCTACGCCGTTATGCTCGGCATCGAGCCCAACGACGGCTACACCTTTGATGCCTTAACAAAGGCGAACGTTACGCTGAACGGTGCGCTCGACGAGATCATAGAATACATTGAGGGCGATACCTTCTCCGGCGTTTATCTGTTGCCGCCCCTCAGCAATACCCCCAACCCCTTTACCGACGTGAAGCCTGCGGATTATTATTATAATCCCGTTCTTTGGGCGCTGATGATGAACGTCACCTCCGGCACCTCTGACACCACCTTCAGCCCCCATGCAAACTGCCTTCGTGCGCAGGTCGTTACCTTCCTGTGGCGAGCGGCAGGCTGCCCCGAGCCGATGAACAACGTCAACCCCTTTGTGGACGTAAAAACCACCGACTATTTCTATAAGGCTGTGCTTTGGGCGGCCGAGGAGGGCATTACCACCGGCGTGGATGCCACCCACTTCGCTCCCTATGCTTCCTGCACGCGCAGCCAGATCGTAACCTTCCTTTGGCGCTTCGAATATGAGCCCTCGTCGGTCGCCTCGAACCCCTTTGTGGACGTTCCCCAAAACCAATTCTATACCGAAGCAGTGCTTTGGGCAGCCGAAGAAGGCATCACCACCGGCGTGGACGCCACCCACTTTGCTCCCCATGCAACCTGCTCCCGTGCACAGGTTGTTACCTTCCTGTACCGTTTGTATAACTAAAGGAGAAACACGATGAAAAAACAAATTTTATCACTTTTAATTGCGATCATGATGCTGCTCGGAATGCTCCCCATTTCCGCAACGGCAATCGATACGGTCATCAGCGAGATTGTTTTTGAGCTGGAAGAAATGCCTGCTCCCGGCGTAACCTTGGATTTTCCATCCGTTGTTTCCGTAAATGGCTCGGAGGATAACATCAACCTGATCTCCATTGATGAAAACGATTGGTATTTTTCCGACGAATATACGCTGGTCAACCCCGAAGTACAGCCCTTTGAAGGGGATACCTTCTTAAACGGCTATGCCTACGACCTCTATTTGAAGTTGGTTCCCGAAGTAGGATATCAGATCGCACCCGATTGTACCTTCACCCTTAAGATGCCCGATTACGAACAAGAAAAGGGCTACATTTATATACAAACCAGTGGCTATACGGGCGTCGACTTCTACTTCAACCTGACCGGTGTTCAGCCCGAGATCAACTCGATCCTGCTGGAGCTGGACCATGCTCCCGAGGCAGGCGGCGATCCCGATGCTCTTGTTCCGACGATCCTTTCCGTTGACGGCGATCCCCTCTCCGCCCACCTGATCGAAATCTTCAACATAAGCTGGTATTGGTATGATACCGTAAGCGACGCCTATCTGGTTGAGGACGGGTCCTTCCAAGAGGGTGTGGAATATCAACTGAACGCTGATATCTATGCCGCAGGCGATTATGTTTTTAGTGACGACATTTCCTTTTCGGTCCAAGTCGGCGATGATGCGCGCGTCGGCTTTGTAGACGAGGTATGGACCCCTTGGAACTACCTGTTCTGCCTTGATTTCCCCGTGGGGGAGGACACCCCCATCGAATCGGTCACCCTTGCGACCGAGGAACTGCCCATGGCAGGCAACACCCCCTTTGAATTTTCTGTTTATTCCGTTAACGGCGATCCTCGCGAGGTGGGAACGGTAGAATTCACCAACGGCTGGGGTATCTATGATGAAACCGAAGGCCTTTACTGGGCCAACGGCTTGATCCCCTTTGAGGCAGGCGAAAAGTATGCCGCCACCATCTTTTTAGCGCCCGCCGAAGGCTATACGTTCACCGACGATTGCACCGTTACCGTGCTCGGCCCCGACGGCAACCTCGCCTTTGAATGTGATTATGTCCACCCGGATGAGATCACCGGTCTCGTTCCCTTTGCGACCCTTCCCTCGTTGACCACCATCGAATCGATTACCATCGGCACAAACCAAACCCCTGCTGCGGGCGCAACCCCCTTCACCTTCACCGTTTACGACGTCAACGGCGGGCCGCTGATCGGCGCTGTGGAGCTGAGCAACGGCTGGGGTATCTGGGACGCAACCGAGGAGCTTTATCTCCCCAACGGCCTGATCCCCTTTGAGGCAGGCGAAACCTATACCGCCACCATCTTTTTAGAGCCCGCCGACGGCTATGCCTTTGCACCCGACTGCGACGTGACCGTTATGGGCCCCAACGGAGAGCTTCCCTTCAACTGCGACTATGTTGACCGCAGTGAGATCTACGGTGACGTACCCTACGGTGTTATCCCCGCACCCAAGACCTTTAACGACGTTAAGGAAACCGATTTCTATAAAGCGCCCGTGGATTGGGCCGTTTCCCGCAACATCACCTCCGGCACCTCTGACACCACCTTCAGCCCCCATGCAAACTGCCTTCGTGCGCAGGTGGCCACCTTCCTGTGGCGTGCGGCAGGCTGTCCTGAGCCCCAATCCAACGTCAACCCCTTTGTGGACGTAAAAACCACCGACTATTTCTATAAGGCAGTGCTTTGGGCGGCCGAAGCGGGCATCACCACCGGCACCGATGCCACCCACTTCTCCCCCTATGCGGTTTGCAACCGTAGCCAGATCGTTACCTTCCTGTGGCGGTTTGCCGATTGCCCCGAGATCCCCCACGGGTATTCTTCCTTTGTGGACGTTAGCTCCGCCGATTATTTCTACAAGGCAGTTCTCTGGGCAGGCGATCAGGGTATCACCACCGGTGTGGATGCTACCCACTTCGCTCCCTTTGCAAACTGCTCCCGTTCTCAAACCGTTACCTTCCTTTATCGCCTGCTTGGCTAAATAAAAAGGCACCGACCGCAGAAAAATGGGTAAAAACTGAGGTATGTACCAATATTGAAGATTGCAAGGAGAAAGAAAGTCTACTCTTTCTCCTTGTTCTTTTTATAAGGAAAAAATCCGCATTGTGATGCGGATTTTGATTGGAATTTTTCTGCTATCCGCCGATCCGCCCTCTACCGTACCTATGTACGCCGACGAGAACGGATCGACGAATTCGGCACTCTTTTTTAATCAATCTCCCAGCGTGTCAAAATAATAAATAGTTTTTTTGACACGCTGAGGCCGATGGATCTTTGGATCCATCGGCCTTTTTGCATTTTAAAGCCCCCGCCGCAGGCGGGGGCTTTGCGTTTTATTTTTTAAAGTCTACGTATTTCCAATTCTTTACCAGATACTCCACACCGGAAACAACGGTCAGCACCGTTGCCACGTAGAGGAAAACGGTACCGAACAGAGCGGTGGTTTCGGGAGCGCTGCCGCCGAGCAGCGGAACGTTCCACCCGTACTCCCATTTTCCGAGAAGGTACGGCTCCACGATCAGCAGGATGGTAGAGATCATCTGGGTAACGGTTTTGATCTTACCCAGCTTACCTGCCGCAATGACCTTACCGCCGCTTGCGGCGACCAGGCGAATGGAGGTAACCATCAGCTCGCGGGCGATGATGATGACGGTGATCACCGGATGGATCAAGCCCTGATGCTGGAGCAGAATCAGCGCGGTGATGACCAGCATCTTATCGGCCAGCGGATCAAGAAACTTCCCAAAGTCGGTCACCTGATTATTCTTTCTGGCGAGGTGGCCGTCGATGGCATCGGTGATGGATGCGAAGGCATAAACGATCACCGAGATAATCGGGCCGCCCCACTTATCGGGGATACACAGCATGGTGATGATGAACGCTGGGATCAGCATCACCCGCAAAAGAGTCAGCTTATTCGGCGTATTCATCCATCATCCCTCCAATCAAATCAAAATCCATGGTATCTTCAATAGAAACGGTAACAAATTTACCCGCCTGCACGCTCCCCTCGGCGGTGAAGAAGATCTTGCCGTCGATGTCGGGGGCTTCCATATAGCTTCTGCCATACCAGCATTCGCCAAACCGATCGAAGCCCTCCACCAGAACGGTGAGCTCCTTGCCGATCAGCGCCTGCTGCTTTTGCTCCACCACGTCGGCTTGGATGGTTTCCAGCACCTCTTGGCGGCGCTCCTTCACCTCATCCTCGATCTGGTCGGGCATATCGTAGGCGGGCGTTCCCTCCTCGCGGGAGTAGCAGAACACGCCCAGCTTATCAAACTGCGCTTCCCGCACAAAGGTGCAAAGCGCTTCAAATTCCTCTTCGGTCTCGCCGGGGAACCCGACGATCAGGGTGGTGCGCAGCACCACGTTCGGCACCTTTGCCCGCAGCTTTTGGAGCAGGTTGAGCAGGCTCTCCCTGTCGCCGGGGCGGTTCATTCGCTTCAGCACCGAGCCGACTGCGTGCTGGATCGGCATTTCTATGTACGGCAGCAGCTTTTTCTCGGTTGCAAAGAGGTCGATCAGCTCGTCGGTGATCTTATCGGGATAGAGATACAGCAGCCGCAGCCATTGCAAGCCCTCCAACTTAGCAAGCTCCCGCACCAGCGCGGGCAATTTCCGCTCGCCGTAGAGGTCGATGCCGTAGTTGGTGGTGTCCTGCGCAATGAGGATCAGCTCCTTGGCACCGTCGGCCAGCAGGCCCTTCGCCTCCTCGATGATCTTCTCCATCGGGCGGCTCTTAAAGCTGCCGCGGATGGCAGGAATACAGCAATAGGTGCAGCGGTTGTTGCAGCCGTCTGCGATCTTGAGATAGGCCGTATGGGGCGGCGAGGTTAAAACCCGCTCTCCCTCCAGCTGTAGATTTTCGTTGGAATCGTACCATTCGATCCGCTCCCCCTTCAGAACAGCCTCCACGGCATCGGCGATCCGCTGAAAGCTGCCAACGCCCAAAAAGCCATCCACCTCGGGAATTTCGGCGGCGATCTCTGCCTGATAGCGCTCTACCAGGCAGCCGCAAACGAGGATTCTTTGCACCTTCCCCTCGCTTTTGAGCTGCGCCACCTCGAAGATGGTTTCGATCGCCTCCTGCTTGGCGCTCTCAATGAAGCCGCAGGTATTGATCACCGCCACGTGGGTATCCTCCAGATCACCGACGATCCGATAGCCGCGATTCTTGCAGGCGGCGATCATCTGCTCGGTGTTGACGGTATTCTTTTCACAGCCTAAGCCGATAAATCCAACGTTAATCATCATAATCCTCAATCGAAAGTGCGGCCTTGGCTTCCTCATAATCGAAGCCCAGCCGAAGTAGTCCTTGAAAAACCTTATCCCGCTCCTTGCGGTCAGAGCGGTCGTAGCGGCGGTATTTGGTTTCCACGTGGTAGCGGGCGGTTTCATAAAAGTCGGTGTCCAGCGCGTCTACCGCCTCCCGCGCCGCATCGGCGGGGATCCCCTTCTGCATCAGCTCGGGCAAAATCCGCCGCACGCCCCAGCGCTTGCTCTCCGCAAACCGCCGCGCCAGCTTATGGGCAAGGGCGGTATCGTCGATATACCCCCGCTGCTCCATATAATCGCAGGTCAGCTCCGCCACCTGCGGCTCGATGCCGAAGCGGGTCAACTTTTCATAAAGCTTGGCTCGGCTCAGATCGCCGTAGCCTAAGTATTGGTAGGCCTTCTCCTTGGCGGGGATCAGCTGCGCCGCCAGCAAAAGGGCGCTCTGCTCCTCCTCCCCAAAGACCGAGCCCACCGAAAGCTCCTGCTCCCGCAGCAGCAGCAGGGGAGCAGATAGATAAAAGGTGCCGTCCACGTAAACGTCCCGCAGCTCGGGGTTCTGCGCATTGGGGCGCAGGTCGGTAATGCGGGGCTTATTCGAAGTCATCCGCAGTTACGTCCAGCGATACCGCAGGGGTCACCGGCTTCTCGGCCGCCTCGGGCTCTGCGGCGGGTGCGGCAGCAGCCGTCTTCTTGGCGGGCTTGCTCTTGGTTTCCATGGCGCGCAGATCATCAAAGTGATCGCGGATGTATTGCTCCAGCTCGGAGGAAACGTCCTCATTCTCCCGCAGGAACAGCTTGGCATTATCGCGGCCCTGACCGATGCGGGTCTCCTTATAGGAGAACCATGCACCGCTCTTCTTAACGACCTTCAGCTTCTCGCCCAGATCCAGCAGCTCGCCTTCCTTGGAGATGCCTTCACCGTACATGATATCAAAGGTAGCGGTCTTGAAGGGGGGCGCAACCTTATTCTTAACGATCTTGACCTTGGTGGCGTTACCGATCATCTCGGTGCCCGCCTTGAGGGTCTCGGTGCGGCGAACGTCCATCCGAACAGTGGAATAGAACTTCAGCGCACGGCCACCGGTGGTGGTTTCGGGGTTGCCGTAGAATACGCCGATCTTCTCACGCAGCTGGTTGATGAAGATGGCGGCACAGTTGGTCTTGGAGAGTACACCCGTCAGCTTGCGGAGCGCCTGGCTCATCAAGCGCGCCTGATGACCCACGTGGGAATCGCCCATCTCGCCCTCGATCTCGGAGCGGGGCACCAGCGCGGCAACCGAGTCGACAACGACCAGGTCGATGGCACCGGAGCGTACCAGCTGCTCGGTGATCTCCAGCGCCTGCTCACCGTCGTCGGGCTGGGAAACCAGCAGGTTATCCACGTCCACACCCAGCGCCTCGGCATAAACAGGGTCCAGCGCGTGCTCGGCATCAATGAAGGCAACCATTCCGCCCGCCTTCTGGGTCTCGGCGGCAATGTGCAACGCAACGGTGGTCTTACCGGAGGACTCAGGGCCGTAAATCTCGATGATTCTGCCCTTGGGTACGCCGCCAACGCCCAGCGCCAGATCCAGCGAAAGGGAGCCGGTAGGAATGACCTCAACGCCTAAGCCGGAGCTGTCGCCCAGCTTCATAACGGCGCCTGCACCAAACTGCTTTTCAATTTGAGCTAATGCTTTCTCTAATGCGTCCTTCTTATCTGCCATTTTCAAATACTTCTCCTTTTACATATATATGATCATTATATAATAAATCCCTCTATAAATCAAGGGATTTACCCATCTTCTTAACCGAAATTTAACAATATTATAAAAAAAGAAGTGTCCAAAAAACCGTACAACTCCGCAACTAAAAAAATCGCTGCCCGACATATTTGGTTCACCTGCACAAAATTGTACCCCTCTTTTTGTGCAACCCCTACGAAGAAATGTTACATTAATGTTACACTTTTCCAAAACCGTTGACAACCTGTTTAAAAAACCATAAAATGAAAATAGAATATTAACAAAATATTCGAAAATAAAGACGAGGGGGTTCCCCTATGGCACGGAGAAAAATCAGTATATTGATCGTGGCGGTTTGCCTGATCACGCTGCTCGGCGGCTGCAAGCAAACCAAAGAAGATTCGGTTTTTCAAACAGGCGCTCCCACTCAACCGCAAGCGCCGCTCGAGTTGCCGCAGGAGGTGCCAAATGAGGAAGCAACTAATGATACAACCCAACCGCCGGTTGAAGAAGAAAAACAAGAACCGGAATTAAACGAAGAAGAGGGGAATTGGATCGAGGAAAAGATACCGCCGTCGTCAAGAAGCGTGGTTACAGAATTTGATCCTGCGAACTATCGCGGCGCTCCGTACTACTCCGGGAGGGAGGGGATGGGATGTTTTATAATGCCGGAAGATCCTCCTAAAACGACGGACGGTATTATGGCAGATATCGGCGAGAATGGATTAATTCTTTCCGGCCAAGCAGTAGGTAACCGCATTTCCTATAAAAATAAAAACGGTAAGTATCGGTCGCTGATGCAATTTAAGGTGGATCACGTTTTCTATGGCGATATGCAAGCCGGCGAAACCATCACCGTTGCAGACGTTCCCATCTTGTTACTTGATGAGAATGATAAGCCCTACTACATCAGCCCCAATCATAGAATATTGCAAAACGGTGAATACGTGCTCCTTTTGCTTTCTTCTGAAAAAGAAGACAACGGCGCATATAAGCTGGCGTATCCATATCTTACGGTCGGGAAGGATTGCGCCGATTGGAGCGAAGAATCCCTTACGCAGTTGTTAGACTACTATCGTGGAGATCCCTCAACCTATAAAGAGTTGGGAGAGTACACCGAAATACAGGAAGCTTATGATGAAAACGGCAATCTTTATTATAAAGAAAAACATCGCGACGCTTACGTGTGGCCGAAAAAGGATCTTTCAAACGAAGCAATGATCGAAGAATTAAAGGATAATCTTTTGATTCGCTTGGCATCGGAATATAAAATTAAAATCTGGCCCGAGCTGCATATAAATTATAAAGGCTCCAATGATTGGTTTTTAAAGTGCCACTTATCCAGATGGGATAGAGAGCAGCGGTAACCTTGTTACCGCTGCTTTTATTTATGATTGCTCAGCAAAATCAGGCCACAGCCAATGAGAATGAAGGTTGCGGGCAGGCCGTAGCTGCGGCCGACAAAGCTCCAGAGCAGCCCACCGAGGGGCATCGCCCCCACGGTAACGATGGAATAAAGACCCATCACGGCGGTAATCTCCTTTTGTTCGGCGGAGCGGGAAAGACGAAAGGCAGCGTCGGAGAAGTACCAAAAATCCAAGACGCCGTAGAGCAGAATGCAACCGCCCACCAACCAAAGATTTTGAAGAAAAGCGAGGGAAAGGTTGAGCGCACCCATCCCCGCCACCACCCATGGGGTCGGCAGTACCTTTTTGCGGCTCTTCAGCCAAAAGCCCAGCAGTGCACCCACGCCCAAAAGACCCAGCGCCAGACCGTAGGCGCCGCTGCCCATCCCCGCCTCCTTGACAAGGGCAACAAAGGTGACGTTGTAGTTGACGCCGAAGAAACCCACCCAAAAGATCTGCATCAGCTGCCGTAGCCGCGGTTTGATGGCGGGCTTTGCCCCCCGCTCGGCCTGCGGAATCTTCAAAAAACAAAGTAATGCCACCGAAGGTAAAAAGGAACAAAGGTTCACAAGCAGCGGCAAGCTCGCGCCGAAGGACGCATAGAGCAATCCGCCGAGGATGGGGCCAAGTCCCCGCGCAGCGTAGGTGAGTACCGTCAGTAGGGCGGTGCCGCGAGAGAGGTCTTTGCTCAGCCGCCGCGGTAAGCTTTGATAAAGCGGCGTTTGAATCGCACGTACACACCCCCATACCCCGCCGAACACCAATAAAAACGGAAAACTGATCCAATCCCGTAGCGACGCCACCCATAAAACCGCCGATAGGGCGGCAAGCGCCAGCTCACTGCCAATCAACCACGGCTTCTGCCGCCGCCCGTCCAAAAACCGCCCGAGCGGATAAGAAAGTATCGCCACCGGTAAATAGCAGGCCAGCAAATACGCCGAGAGGGCGTAAAGCCCGCCGCTCAGATCGGCGGCCAGCCAGGAAAGCACCGGCGCTTGAATGTAGCCCCCAAGCAATGAAAATCCTTGGGCGATCAGTAGCAGTTGAAACATTTTGCCTTCTTCTCCTTTTTAATATATTGCCATTCTTCCCTATTTTTGCCCTCGGTAAAATGTTTCATTCATGCATTCACTCCCTCGCCTCCCCACCCCATTTGATTTGGGGTCTGCACACAACTCATCGCACGGTCTCCCCCATTTGAATTGGGGTCTGCGCACAGCTCAATCAGGCGGTGCACCCCATTTGATTTGGGGTATCTGCTCTCAACTCAATCGGACGGTGCACCCCATTTGATTTGGGGTCTGCGCTCATCCCAATCGGACGGTGCTCCCCATTTGATTTGGGGTATCTGCTCCCAATTCAATCAGGCAGTGCACCCCATTTGATTTGGGGTATCAGTTCTCAACTCAATCGGACGGCACACCCCCATTTGATTTGGGGTATGTGCTCATCCCAATCAGGCCGCGCACCCCATTTGATTTGGGGTTTCTGCTCCCAACTCAATCAGGCGGTGCACCCCATTTGATTTGGGGTATGCGCTCATCCCAATCAGGCCGCACACCCCATTTCATTTGGGGTCTGCACACAACTCATCGGACAGCCTCCCCCAATTGAAATGGGGTATCAGTTCTCAACTCAATCAGGCGGTTACACCCCATTTGATTTGGGGTATGCGCTCATCCCAATCAGGCCGCACACCCCATTTGATTTGGGGTATCTGCTCTCAACTCAATCGGACGGTGTACCCCATTTGATTTGGGGTATCTGCTCCCAACTCAATCGGACGGCGCACCCCATTTGAAATGGGGTATCTGCTCTCAACTCAATCGGACGGCGCACCCCATTTGATTTGGGGTATCTGCTCTCAATTCAATCAGGCGGTGCACCCCATTTGAAATGGGGGCACTGCTCCCAACTCAATCAGACGGTGCACCCCATTTGAATTGGGGTGTTTGATCAGATTATATGGCCGGTTACCCTTTCTCGGTGATCCAATGCACCAATTTATTTGGCAGCAGCATTTCGCCTGCGGCAACGTACCAATTCCTTTAGCTGCCTGACCATCAACTTGGTATCTACCACCCAAACCATTTGGGTGCTTATCCATCGGGTTGGCATCAACCACCCAAATCATTTGGGTGCTTATCCATCGGGTTGGCATCGACCACCCAAATCATTTGGGTGCTTATCCATCGGGTTGGCATCGACCACCCAAATCATTTGGGTACTTGCCCATCGATTTGGCCTCAACCACCCAAACCATTTGGGTGCTTATCCAGCGGTTTGACATCGAACACCCAAATCATTTGGGTGCCTTCCCATCGGGTAGGCCTCAACCACCCAAACCATTTGGGTGGTTATCCAGCGGTTTGGCCTCAACCACCCAAATCATTTGGGTGCCTATCCAGCGGTTTGGCATCGACCACCCAAACCATTTGGGTACTTGGTCATCGGTTTGACACCTACCACCCAAATCATTTGGGTGCTTATCCAGCGGTTTGGCATCGACCACCCAAACCATTTGGGTACTTGGTCATCGGTTTGACACCTACCACCCAAACCATTTGAGTACCTATCCATCGGTTTGGCATCGACCGCCCAAATCATTTGGGTGCTTGCTCATCGGGTAGACCTCAGCCACCCAAACTATTTGGGTACATATCACTTTGTTTGATTACCCGCCTATCTGTTTACGGAAGTAGACCGCATTTGGCGACGCCGATTTATTTGCGGTGAAAAAGAAAAATGTCGCTTGTACGGCACAAAAAACTATTTATTATTTTGACACGCTGGGAGACTGATTAAAAAAGAGTGACGAATTCGTCGAAATGATCCCGATCGCGTATGTGATACGCTGAGCGGTCATTTCGGCGGATAGCAGAAAAATTCCAATCAAAATCCGCATCACGATGCGGATTTTTTCCTTATAAAAAGAACAAGGAGAAAGAGTAGGTGTTTCTTTCTCCTTGCAATCATTAATATTGGCGCATACTTTTGGTTTTACCCATTTTTCTGCGGTCGGTGCCTTTTTCAATCGATACGGCCGGTCAGCTCGCCCTCACGCTTAAGGGCGCCGAAGTCCTGCTGGCGCAGCGCCTCATAGGCGATAATTGCCACCGAATTAGAGAGGTTCAGGCTTCTGGCCTCGGGGATCATCGGGATACGGATACATTCATCGGGGTGCTGCTTCAAGATCCGCTCGGGCAGACCGCGGGTTTCCCGCCCGAAGATAAAATAGAGATCCTCCTCGGTTTGGTAATTACACGCGGAATAGGTATGCTTCGCCTTTGTAGTACAGAAATAGAATTTACCTTTCCCCATCTCGGCTTGTTCAAAATCCTCATAGCTTTTATGCACGGTAAGGTTAAGAAATTGCCAATAGTCCAATCCCGCACGACGGACCGCCTTTTCATCGATCGAAAAGCCCAGCGGCTCCACCAGATGCAGTGCACAGCCGGTTGCGGCGCAGGTACGGGAGATATTGCCGGTATTTTGCGGGATCTCCGGCTCCACCAAAACAATATGGATCATAGCAAGCTCCAATCTGCGAAAGAATCAGGTTTATTACCGATGGATATTCTATCATAATATTGAAAATTTTTCAATCATATAATGAAAAAGGTTGAAACGGTCCATAATATTGAGAGCAAAGGAGAGTGATCACCATCGAACGATTTTCAAAGCTGGCGGCCCACGCCTTAGAGCGAAGCCTCTCGGTGGCGGAGGAGCTGGGCCACAGCTACATGGGCAGCGAGCATTTATTAGAGGGATTACTGCGGGAAACGGAAGGAGTTGCTTCACGGATGCTGATCGCGCGGGGGCTGACCGCCGACAAGGTACGCAGCTATCTGCGCACCCGCGTTGGCACCGGCTCCCCTACCCTGCTTTCCATCAACGACATGACCCCGCGGTTAGAGAGCATCATCACCAAAGCGGGGAGCATCGCCCACCGCTACGGGTTTTCGGTGGTCGGGACCGACCATCTGCTCAACGCCCTTTGTGAAACGCCCCAATCCCAAGGCTACCGCACGCTGATTGCGCTGAGCATCGATCCCAAAAAGCTGCTCCTTCAACTGCAAGAGCGGATGGGCACCACCGATCTGCCGCTGCAGGGCGAAAAAGCCAAGACTCGCCCCGCCAAAAACATGGCGAAATTCGCCGTCAACCTCACCAAGGAGGGAGCGCTGGGCAAGACCCATCCGTTGATTGGTCGAGAGCGGGAGCTGGAGCTGGTGATGAGCGTATTGGTACGGCAAAACAAGAACAATCCCTGCCTCATCGGCGAGCCGGGCGTCGGCAAAACGGTGATCGTGGAGGGGCTGGCGCAGCGGATCGTAACCGGGCAGGTACCCGCTGCCCTACGGGACGTACAGATCCAGATGCTGGATCTCACCGCCATGATCGCCGGCACCAAGTACCGCGGTGAATTCGAGGAGCGGCTGCGCGCCCTCATCGACGAAGCGGAGAAGGATCCCAACCTGGTCTTATTCATCGACGAGATCCACATCCTTGTCGGTGCAGGTGCGGCGGAGGGTGCCATTGATGCCGCCAACATCTTAAAGCCTGCCCTTGCCCGCGGACGGATCAAGGTGATCGGCGCCACCACCATTGAGGAATACCGCAAGCACATCGAAAAGGACGGCGCTTTAGAGCGGCGGTTTGCGCCCATCATTGTGGAGGAACCGACCGACGAGCAGACGATGGAGATCCTTAAGGGCATTCGTCCTGCGCTGGAGCAGCACCACGGCGTACAGTTTTCCGACGAAACCCTTTCGGCTGCGCTGCGGCTCTCCATCCGCTATATGGGGGATCGCTATCTTCCCGACAAGGCCATCGACCTCTTGGACGAAGCCGGTGCGCGGGCACAGCTCCGCTCCTATACCGCCGAAACCCAAAGCTATCATGCCCGCCTCGGTGAAAAACAGATGGAGCTGGATCGCCATCTGCGGGCGCGGCGCTTTACCGAAGCCTTAGCGGCACAGGAGGAGGTGGAGCAGCTGCGGATCCTGCAGGCCAAGGCCGAGCCGCAATCCCACGCAACGATCGTGACCGAAGGAGAGCTGATCTCGCTGGTGGCCGAGAAAACAGGCATCCCCCTCGACCCCGAAGATCCCCGCGGGCTTTGCCTCTATCAAACGCTGCAGCAAAAGCTCTCCGCTGCGCTGATCGGCCAACAGACGGCGGTGGAAACCCTCTGCAACACGCTTCTGCGCAGCCGCGCAGGGCTCTCTGATCCCCATAAGCCCGCTTGTGCGCTACTGTTCTGCGGACCCACGGGTGTGGGAAAGACCCGTCTGGCGCGGCTGTTAGCCAAGGAGCTGTTCGGCAAGGAGGAAGCGCTGATCAAATACGACATGAGCGAATATATGGAGGCCCATTCCGTTGCCCGCTTGGTGGGAGCGCCGCCCGGCTACATCGGCCATGATCTGGGCAGCGGGCTGGTCAGCCGCATTCGGGCGCGCCCCTATTCCATTCTGCTCTTCGACGAGGTGGAAAAGGCACACCCCGACGTGCTCAACATCCTGCTGGGGATTTTGGACGAAGGACGCCTCACCGACGGGCGGGGCAAGACTGCCGATTTCCGCAACACCATGGTGATCCTCACCTCCAACCTCGGCACCGACGTCCTGCGCACCGACCCGCTGGGCTTCGGCGAGAGCAGCCCCACCGATCTGCACAAAACGGTGCGGCGGGCGGTGCAGAAGGCACTGCGCCCCGAGCTCTGCAATCGACTGGACGAGATCGTTGTTTTCGATCCGCTGGACCGACCCGCTTTGGAGCAGATCGCCGCCCTGCGGCTGCAGGAGCTGCAGCAGCGGCTGGCCGAGCAGGGGATCGAGGTGGAATTCTCTCCCGACGTGGCACGAGAGGCGGTGGAGCGGGGTTATGATCGCCGTTACGGTGCCCGCGCCGTGCGGCGGGTGATCGAGAAGGAGGTGGCCTCCCGCTTAGCAGAGCGCATCCTCAGCGGGGATCTTCCCGAAGAACCCCTTTCGGCGGCGATTTTTTTCCCGCTAACCGTTGACATTGGGCATTAAATCCTTTAAAATTAAGATAGAGAATTTTTATTAAGGAGGGTTTTTCCCATGTCCAACAGAATTGTTTTGAACGGTGTTTCCTATCACGGTGCCGGCGCCATCAACGAGATCGCAGGCATCCTGCAGGCAAAGGGCTTTAAGAAGGTTTTTGTTTGCTCCGATAAGGATCTGGTTGAGTTCGGCGTTACCGCGAAGGTGCTGGCTGTGCTGGATGGCGCAGGCATCCCCTATACCGTTTTCTCCGATATCAAGGCCAACCCCACCATCGAGAACGTGCAGGCCGGTGTTGCCGCCTATAAGGCAAGCGGTGCCGATTGTATCGTAACCATCGGCGGCGGCTCCTCCATGGATACTGCCAAAGCCATCGGTATTATCATCAACAACCCCGAGTTTGCCGACGTTCGCTCTCTGGAGGGTGTTGCCCCCACCAAGAATAAGTGCGTCTTTACCATCGCAGTGCCCACCACCGCAGGTACTGCCGCTGAGGTTACCATCAACTACGTGATCACCGACGTGGAGAAGAACCGCAAGTTCGTTTGCGTCGACGTTAATGATATCCCCGATATCGCTGTTGTTGATCCCGAGATGATGAACACCATGCCCAAGGGCCTCACCGCCGCTACCGGTATGGATGCGCTGACCCACGCCATCGAAGGCTTCATCACCAAGGCCGCTTGGGAGATGACCGATATGTTCCATCTGAAGGCCATCGAGATCATCGCCAAGTCGCTGCGCGGCGCTGTGGATAACACCGCCGAAGGCAGAGAGGGTATGGCGCTCGGTCAGTATATCGCAGGTATGGGCTTCTCCAACGTTGGTCTGGGCATCGTGCACAGCATGGCCCATCCTCTGGGTGCTGTTTATGATACTCCCCACGGCGTTGCCAACGCGATTATCCTGCCCACCATCATGGAGTACAACGCGCCCAACACCGGCGATAAGTATAAGTATATCGCCGCCGCTATGGGCGTTGAGGGCACCGAGAAGATGAGCGTTGAGGAGTATCGTGCTGCCGCCATCGAGGCTGTGAAGAAGCTCTCCGCCGACGTCGGTATCCCCGCCGATCTCAAGGAGATTGTCAAGGAAGAGGATCTCGATTTCCTGGCAGAATCCGCTTTTGCCGATGCTTGCCGTCCCGGTAATCCCCGCGATACCAGCGTGGAGGAGATCAAGGCTCTGTACAAGAGCTTGCTGTAAGCAAAAAATGAGATAAAATATGGCGGGGCATTTTACCCCGCCATATTTTTGTAGAGGCGAATGCCCACATCCGCCCGTGAGGAATAACAAATGAAATTAAACTACAAAAGAACCTTTTTGATCGGTCTGGCCTTTATGACCATCAGCGGATTTTGGCAGCTATATAATAATGCCGTTCCGCTGATGCTGAAAAATACCTTTGAGGTCAGCGATACCGTCAGCGGCGTTGTGATGGCGGCCGATAACGTGCTGGCTGTCTTTCTGCTGCCGCTCTTCGGCGCCATCTCCGATCGGGTGCAAACCCCTATCGGCAAGCGAATGCCCTTTATCGTGGGCGGCTCGCTGGCGGCGGCGCTGCTGATGATGCTGATCCCTATCGCAAACCTGCGCCGCAGCCTTTGGCTGTTTGTGGCAGCGCTGGCGGTGCTGCTGGTCGTGATGGGCACCTACCGTTCCCCCGCCGTGGCGCTGATGCCCGACGTTACCCCCAAGCCCCTGCGCAGTAAGGGAAACGCTATTATCAACCTGATGGGCGCCTTGGGCGGCATTGTGACCTATCTGGTGATTACAGTCGTGGTTAAGCTGATCCCCGCCTTTGATACCGCTTATACGGTGATCTTCGGCATCGTGGCGGCCTTTATGGTCGCAGCGGCGATCATCCTGCTGCTGACCGTGAAGGAAAACCGCTTCGTGGCGGAATTACCCGAAGAAAAAGAGGACGATTCTGTAATATCCCTTAGCAATGAAATAATGCCGACCGAGGTGCGCACAAGCTTGATCTTCCTGCTCCTTTCGGTGTTCTTCTGGTTCATGGCCTATAACGCGGTGGAAACCGCCTACTCCCGCTATGTGCAGGAGGTTTGGGGCAAGGATCAGAGCGTGGGCGGCACCATGATGATCATCGCCATGCTGGTCGCTACTGCTGCCTACCTGCCGGTGGGAATGCTCTCCTCTAAATTCGGCAGAAAAAAGGTGATCCTCTGCGGCGTAACGCTGCTGGCCGTCGCCTTCGCGGCAGGCTTTGCCATGCCCGGCTATAGTATTATCGCCTACGTGATTATGGGCGTGATCGGTATCGGCTGGGCCGCCATCAACGTTAACTCCTATCCTATGGTGGTGGAGATGAGTAAGGGTAGCGATATCGGCCGCTATACCGGCCTCTATTATACCTTCTCTATGGCCGCCCAGATCACAACCCCCATCCTCAGCGGCCTGCTCTTCGACCTGCTTCCGTGGGGCTACCGCGTGATGTTCCCCTATGCGCTGGGCTTCTCTGCCCTCGCTTTCCTTACTATGCTGAACGTCAACCATGGCGATAACCGCCCCGATGCCAAAGGCATCGAGGTCTTCGACGTCGATGATTAAATACAACCACCCTTTCATTGACAAAGAAAAACCATATTGCTATACTAACAGAAGAATCGTTATCCTCCATAATGGGCGTGTGGCCGCGGTCTATCCCCACGGAGGATGACGGTTCTGTTTTTTTGCACGCATATAATAGCGCACTGCCAACACACCCCCTCCGTATAACACCACCCAAACCATTTGGGTGGTACTTTCCCTTTTCCGAGCAGATACCCAAATGGTTTGGGTGGTGCTATCCCCATTTGCGTGCAA
>JAFQKO010000190.1 GCA_017396865.1 Clostridia bacterium
GGTTACCCGTGCGTTGCGTGAAAACGGATATCGCTGTTTGGCGGGCTATTTTGAGATTGATAAAAAGGGAAGAACATTGGTTGCCTACCATTATCCCGAGGAGCTTGTTCGCCACGTGGGCGGCCGTGATTTCTGGAAGGATAACCAAGAGGATATCATGTTTGCCCGCATCGACTATGTTCTGAACTATCCGCAGGATCCTGCAGTGACCATTGAAAACCTTGAGTTGATTGCGCAGGATAAGCATCGTGCCGGCTTTATTTCCTTGCTGATTCATGAGGAATATTTCTATCCCGATTATAAAAACTCACGCCCCCGCTTTGAGGAGTTGGTTTTGGAGCCCTGTCGATGGTGCTATGAGCATGGATATCGTGGCACGCTGCTGGGTGATGTGATTTATGAATAAGATTATACATCCGTTTCCGCCTCTTTTTGATAACCGATCGGAAATATTAATATTAGGAAGTTTTCCTTCGGTTAAATCCCGGGAGCAGTTGTTTTTCTACGGCCATCCTCAAAACCGCTTTTGGCGGGTTCTGGCGGCGGTTTTCGGCGAGTCGATCCCTGAAACGATTGATGAGAAAAAAGCCTTTTTGCTTAAAAATAACGTTGCTTTATGGGATGTGATCGCCTCCTGCGAGATCAAAGGGAGCGCCGACAGTTCGATTAAAAACGTCAGAGCAAATGACCTTTCTCCGATCTTGGAGAACGCCCCCATCCGTCGTATCTTTGTGAACGGCGGCACGGCAAAGAAATTGTATGATCGTCATATCCTGCCCGTTCTCGGCAGGGAAGCGTTGGTTTTGCCGTCTACTTCGCCTGCCAATGCGGCATGGAGCGTAGAGCGGTTAATCAATACATGGAGAATAATTAAGGAGTAAAAACTATGAGAAGACGCCAAGTACATCTTGATTTTCATACCTCGGAGAAGATCCCGGGTATCGGTTCTAAGTTTTCCAAGGAAAACTTTCAGTCAATGCTGAAGCTGGGTCACGTGGATTCCATTACGGTATTTTCTAAATGCCATCATGGCTGGTCCTATCATCCCACTAAAGTAAATAAAATGCACCCGGAGCTGAGCTTCGATCTGCTCAAGGCGCAGATTGAAGCTGCCCATGAGATCGACGTTAAAACCCCTGTTTATATTTCGGCGGGCTATGATGAAAAAACTGCGGTTGAGCACCCTGAATGGTTGCTCTGCAAAGAACTTGGTGCCGAGCCCGACTTTTCTGTTCCCCATTATCATAAGTTTTGCTTCAATAATCCCTATTTAGATAAGCTTTTGGGCGAGATTCGCGAGGTTTGCGAGAATTATGATGCCGACGGGATCTTTTTGGATATCGTCAGCGTTAAACCTTGCTACTGTTCCAATTGCTTGAGGCTGATGAAGGAACAGGGGCTTGATCCCGAAAACAAGGCCGACGTTCTTACGCTTGCTGAACAGACCTATGCCATGTATACCCGCCGCGTTCGCGAAACCATCGATTCGGTCAAGCCCGGTCTGCCGGTATTCCATAACGGCGGTCATATCCGCCACGGCCGCCGTGATCTCGCCCATATGGATACCCATTTGGAGCTGGAAAGCCTGCCTACGGGCGGCTGGGGCTATGATCATTTTCCCATGTCTGCGGCTTATGTAAGAACCATCGGCATGGAGTATTTGGGAATGACCGGCAAGTTCCATAAAACCTGGGGCGAATTCGGCGGCTTTAAACATCCCAACGCTTTGAAATATGAGGTGGCGCTCTCGGCTGCAAACGGTGCAAAATGCTCTATCGGCGATCAGCTCGCCCCTAACGGCATGATGGACGAAGCGACTTATGCGCTGATCGGTGAAGCTTATGAAACGCTGGAGAAGGCAGAGCCTTGGCTGGAGGGCGCAAAAAATGTTGCCGACGTAGCGGTTTTGTCCAACGAAGCGGTTTTGAACTACTACGGTGAGCTGAATTTCGACGAAAAGAAAATGAAGGATAGCAATGCGGGCTGTACCCGCATCCTGTTGGAAAGCCATATCCTTTTCGATCTGGTGGATACGGAAGCAGATCTTTCAGCTTATAAATTGCTGATTCTGCCGGATTTTGTCGTTTTAGATGAGGCACTTGCCGCCAAGGTGCAGGCGTTTATCGCCGGGGGCGGCAAGGTGCTTGCCAGCTATCAATCCGGTCTGAATCCCGAGTGTTCGGATTTTGCTCTTGATTTTGGCTGCAAATTCGAGGGGATGAGCGAGTATAACCCCACCTATATTCGTCCGTGCTTTGAACTTCCGTCTTTGCGTAATTCCGCATATATCATCTATCGTGAAAGCACCAAAGTCAGTGCATCGGACGGCCAATCCTCAGCGA
>JAFQKO010000191.1 GCA_017396865.1 Clostridia bacterium
CGCTTGGCTAACAAGAAGTGATTAGCCAAAAGAAGCTGAACGTCCACAGCCGTGAGGAGCTTGCCGAGCTGCTCGAAAGCAAAGGTATTACCCCAAATATGAACTCATAAAAGCCAAACAGCTCGGAGATCGTTGTGACCTCGGAGCTGTTTTCATCTGTATATAAAGAAAAATCCGACCATCTTTTCGATGATTGGATTTTCTCTTGTCCCGTACCGGCTTTCACAAGCCTTTGCATTCCTTTATTTTTTCTTCTTTTTTACCGAATAGCCAAAGGAGCCGATCTTTTTGCCGAGGGCAAAATACTGGCCGTGGGCATAGGCGGCAAGGGCGCATTTCTCGATGTGGAATTTGCCCTTCTCGTCGATATACCGCTCGTCGATGTTAACGGCTACGATATCGGCCATAAACATATCGTGGGTACCTAAGGGGATAATATCGGTCACCCGACACTCAATGCTGACGGGGCTTTCCGCTACCATCGGGCAGCTTACGACGGATGCCATTTCCTTGGTGAGGCGGCAGGCAGAGAATTTATCGGTATTTCTGCCGCTGCGGGCACCGCAAAAGTCGATGGAGCGGATGATGTGCTGGGAGGGCAGGTTGATCACGAACTCGCCGCTCTCCTTGATCATGTTGTAGGAATACCGCTCGGGTCGAACCGAAATGTAGGTTTTGGCGGGCTCGGTATTGAGGATGCCCGTCCATGCGATGGTGATGAGGTTATCCTTGCCTTCGTGGGAGCAGGAGATCAGCGCAGGGGGAACGGGGGAGAGCAGCGTGCCGGGCTTCCAGGTTACTTTAGCCATGATAATACCTCCGTTAAATGGGTGAGCGTCTTGTCGATGGGGCGGTCGGCGGCTTTTTCATGAGGGTTGAACCACCAATGGGCAAGCCCTGCGTTGATGCCGCCCTGCATATCGCCGGTCAGCGAATCGCCGATGATGACCGCCTCGCTGCGCTCAAAGGGGATGGCGGCAAAAACCGCATCGAAAAAGCGGGGGTCGGGCTTTTCAAAGCCAACCCGCTCGGAAATAAAAATGCCATCCAAAAGTTGATCCAGCCCGCTGTTTTTCAGCTTGCGATCCTGGGCGATCGCCGTTCCGTTGGTAACGGCGTATTGGGCATAGCCCCGCTCCTTGAGGGCGGTAACCGTTTCCTTGCCGCCTTCGAAAAAGAAGGCTTTATCGCCCAAATGGATCTGATAGGAGGCGTTAAAATCGGCTACGCAGTCGGTGGGCAGCCCCTCGGATTCGAAAAATTCACGGAACCGCCCTTCTAAAATTTCCTGTTTGGTATGCTCGCCCCGCTCCAGCTTTTCCCACCATTTGCGGTTGATGGCGGAATACCGCGCCAGCATTTCATCGGTGCATTCGCCTAAATGATAGAGGGAAAAGCAGGTGCGAATGCCGTGGGCCTCCGATTGGAGGAAATCCAGCAGCGTACCGTCGATATCCCATAAAACGCATTTTATCATATTGTTACTCCTGAAACAAAACGGAGAGGCGGCTGCCTCTCCGTTTGTTAGTTGTTATTCTTCGCTTTGAGCAGCCTTCTGAGCATTTTCAATGTCGATCAGAGCATCCTTGCGGGAGAGGTTGTAGCGGCCCTTGGAATCCATTTCCATGAACTTAACCCAGATCTCGTCGCCTTCGCTGACGATATCTTCAACCTTCTCAACACGCTTCTTATCCAGCTTGGAGATGTGAACCAAGCCTTCCTTGCCGGGTGCAAACTCAACGAAAGCACCGATCTCGATGATCTTAACGACCTTTCCGCGGTAGATCTCGCCTACTTCGGGCTCGAAAACGATCCCCTTGATGATCTCCAAAGCCTTGTTGGAGGCAGCGGGATTGGAGCCGGAAATGAATACGGAGCCGTCGTCCTCGATGTCGATCTTGGCGCCGGTATCGGCAACGATCTTCTGGATCACCTTACCGCCGGTACCGATAACCTCGCGGATCTTATCGGGATGGATCTTCAGGGTGATGATCTTGGGCGCGCAATCCTTCACGTCGGCGCGGGGAGCGGCGATGGCGGGCGCGATAACGTTATCGAGGATGTGGTAGCGAGCATCGCGGGTCTTCTGCAGAGCCTCTTTGATGATGGCTTCGGTCAAGCCGTCTACCTTAATATCCATCTGGATGGCAGTGATACCCTTCTTGGTACCTGCTACCTTAAAGTCCATATCGCCGAAGAAGTCCTCGATGCCCTGAATATCAACCATGGTA
>JAFQKO010000020.1 GCA_017396865.1 Clostridia bacterium
GGGATGCACCACCGTCCATTCCGCGCCGAGGATCTTGGTTACCTCGATGCACCGCAGAATGCGCTCCTCCAGCCCGGGATAGTCGGGATGGGTGGGGTCGTCCCATTGCATACCCGAAAGGGTGTCGGCATGGGTCTGGTGAATTGCCAGCCCCATGGAATCGGCAAGAGCACGGGTTTGATGCGCCCAATCGAGGTATTCGGGGCGGGTCAAAACCTTGTTGTTGTGGGAGAGGCTCCAAAGGGTGCAATCAACGGTGGTGAAGCCTGCCTTCTTGAGGCGGGCGAAGCACTCGGTTAAATCCTCAACGTTGGAATAATGAGGAAGGTTTGCAACGATAGAGGTGGAGGTAGAGATCAGCACGATTTTTTATCCAACTTTCTGATATATTTGAAGGTCATCGGCCAAACGGCACCCGCAAAGAGCACCAGCAGGAAATAGGCAACTCCGCGGCAGATCAGCCCGTGAACGGTATCGCCGGGATTGCCGAAGGCAAAATAAACGGCTTCCTTCAGCAGCAGCGATAAGCCCATGCCGGGGATCAGCTTGATGAGCTGCACCTTCCAGCTACCGTCGGTTTCATAGTGAACGTAGCGTTGATCCAGCTCGTAGGCGATGATGAAGCCGCCGATGCAGCCCAGCATTTTAACGGCGTTTTTCAGGCCGCTGAACAGCTCGGGGGTGTCGTTATAGATCAGCGCCATGTAAACGGTCAGCAGAACGGAAACGCCCAGCATCACCCAAAGCAAAGCCCGCATCATCTGCGGCTTTTGGATGGACTTTTGCACAATGGGATAAACGGTAAAGATCAGCACCAGCGCAATGGCGGCGGAGACCAGCACGTCCTGCGGGGTGTGCACACCGAGGTACATGCGGGTAATGGGTACGATCACGCAGATAAAGATGCAGAGGATGCGCAGCCAAAGCTTTTTCGTCCAGCGGGCGAAGGCACCGAAGGTACCGATGGCGCTTTGGGTATGGCCGCTGGGGAAGGAAAAGCCTGTTGCCTCCGCTCGCGCACTTTCAACGATGGTGAAGTTCGGATCCTTCACCCAGGGGCGGGGTACGCGGAAGGTGGCTTTCAAAAATTGGTTGAGCTGCGTGCCCAAAAAGCCAACGATCAGCAGATAATAGCCCCAATGCTTTTTCAGGCACCAAAGGCAGATCATCGCCACCAGCATAAAGACGGTTTCTTCACCAAAGTAGGTTAGTACCGACATGATTTTATCTAAAAAATCGGTACGGATGCTTTCAAAAAAATATAACAGTTCCAAGGGGTCACCTTCCGGATTTAAATTAATTTGTTTTGAAATATAATATCATAATTGGAAGCAAATGTAAATAGTTGCATTTACGATTTATTTGCCTGTTTGCGGAATTGCAACGGGGATCGGCCGTATTTTTTGCGAAAGAGCAGAATGAAATAGCTGGGGTCGTTAAATCCCAGATCCAGCGCAATTTCGGTAACGGAACGGTCGGTCTCGGTGAGCAGGCGGGTGGCGGCCGAAAGGCTCAGGTCGTTGCAGTAGGCACGCAGGCTTTGCCCGCTCTCCCGCTTGAACAGATGGCTGATATAGGATCGGCTGCGCCCGAAGCGGTTGCAAAGGTCCGCAAGGGTGGCGGTGGCGTGGTATTCCCGCAGATATTGCAGGATCAGGTTATATTCATTCATCGGCTCGCGGCCGAAGCGGATGAATAGCTGCTCCAGCATCAGCGCCAGCGGCGGCAGCAGGATATCGCATCGCGCGGCGGGGATCGGCTGATCGCTGAGCATGGCCGCCCAAAGGGCGGGATCGGCGGGCTTGCCCTCCCCCCGATAGCCGCTTACGGCGATCATCCCGATGGGCTGCCCCTCCTTGCGGATCGGATAGAGATATTCCGCCACCCCCGCGTGGCAGGTGGCGCAAAAGGCTGCCTCGCCTCCGCGGGCGATCAACGCCTGCTGGTGGCGAACGCATTGGGGATGGCTGCTTCGCTTCACCGCCATGCAGTAGGGGTTTTGGTGGGCGTTGTAGGGCAAGAGCTGCTCCAAGGCCGTCCGCGGCAGGCTGTGCAGCAGCTCGCCCTTGAAATGAACCGAGATCGAAAGCCGATATTCTTTTCGGAGATAGTCCAGATAAGAGGTGATGTGGGTGAGTAATTGCTCCATCTGCCGCTCCTTTGCATTTTCTTTATATTATTCTGCATATTTTTGCGAGAAAAACCCGCAGAAGTATAATATAATTATAATAAATAAAACAAAAAATAGCAAGGGGGAAACTCAGCTGTGTTAAATAAAAAGAAAATCCAATGTGATCTTTGCGTGGTTGGCGGCGGGATGGCAGGCCTTGCGGCGGCGATTGCAGCGGCAAGGGAGGGTGCTTCGGTGGTGCTGATGCACGAGCGCCCTGTTTTGGGCGGCAATGCCTCCTCCGAAATTCGGATGTGGATCTGCGGCGCCAAGGGGGAGAATAATCGGGAAACCGGTATCTTAGAGGAGATCGCCTTGGAAAATCTCTATCGCAACCCCACCAAGAGCTATCCGATCTGGGATACGGTGCTTTATGATTTTGTGCGCCGTGAACGGAATATCACCCTGCTGCTCAACTGCACCTGCATGGATGCGGAGGTGGAGGAGGGCGATTTCGCCCATGGGCGTACCCGCCGTATCCGTTCGGTGCTCGGCTATCAGATGACCACCCAATGCTTTTACGAGATAGAGGCGAAAAGCTTCTGCGACAGCTCGGGCGACAGTATTTTGGCACCGCTGAGCGGGGCAAATTTCCGTTGGGGCAGAGAGGCGGCGTCGGAATTCGGTGAGGATACCACGGTGGAGACCGCCGATTCCATGACGATGGGCATGAGCTGCCTCATCCAAGGGCGGGAGACCCATCGCCCCATTCGGTATACGCCGCCTGCCTTCAGCGCCCCGCTGAATAAAGCGGATTTTGAAAATAGAAACCCCGATATTTATTATGAAAAGGAAAATTTCTGGTATTTGGAGCTGGGTGGCAACCGCAATTCCATTGCCGATACCGAGGCGCTGCGGGATGAGCTTTTGGGGCTGGCCACCGGTACTTGGGATTATATCAAAAACTCGGGCGAGTTTAAAAGCGAAAATTGGGAGTTGGATTTTCTCGGCTTTTTGCCGGGCAAGCGGGAATCCCGCAGAATGTGCGGGGAGTATATGGTGACCCAGCGGGATCTCAGCGACGGCGTGGTGTTTGAGGATGAGATCGCCTTCGGCGGCTGGCCGCTGGATGATCATTTCCCCGGCGGCTTTTACCATCGGGGCATCCCCAATACCAAGGTGCAGACCCCCGCACCCTATTCGCTGCCCTATCGGGCGCTGTATTCCGAGAACGTGGAAAATCTTTTCTTTGCGGGGCGCAATATCAGCATGACCCACTTTGCCATGAGCAGCATCCGCGTGATGGCAACCTGCGCCCTGCTGGGCGAGGCGGCGGGCAGAGCGGCGGCCATTGCCGCCAAGGAGGGCTGCACCCCCCACGACGTGTATCTCTATCATCTGCCGCGGCTGCAGCAGTCTTTGCTGGAGGGAGATTGCTTTTTGCCCTCCAAAAAGCGGGAGATTTCGCCCCTTTGCCGCGCGGCGGCCTTGAGCGGGGCAGAATCCTTGCGCAACGGCGAGGATCGCTGTCATCGAATTTACGGCGGCGGAGGATGCTATCTTGCCGCTCCCGAGGAGGAGATTTCCTATTCCTTCGAGCAGGCTGACGTAAAGAGTGTGCACCTTGTTTTTGATAGCGATCTCAATCGTGATAGCCTGCCGGGCGGCGCCTGTGAGCGCACCCATTCCATGCGGGCAAACCAACTGCTGGATAGCCCGCAGATGACCATGCCCAAGCCCCTTTGCAAGGCGTTTGCCCTTTGGGGTGAGCGGGACGGGGCGCGAATCGAGCTGCTGCGGGTTTCGGAAAACCGTAAGCGTGCCTATCATCTTGCGGTGGATCAGCCGCTGGATCGGCTGATCCTGATTCCTTCCTCCACCTGGGGCGGCGATACGCAAATCCCCGTTGTTTCCTTTGATTTCAATTAAAAAAAGTCCCTGCAGAAGTGGTGTTCTGCAGGGACTTTTTATAGTTCTTGCTTATCGGTTCGGTTTAAAATATAATCGACGGAAACCTGATGGAAATCGGCCAGCTTGATCAAAATTTCGGTGGGAATGTCCAATTCGCCCCGCTCGTAGTTGCTGTATACCCGTTGGCTGCAGGAGAGAATCTCACCCATCTGTTTTTGCGTTAGATCCTTATCCTCTCGTAAATCCCGAATGCGCTTATAAAGCATCCCATCACCGCCGTTTCTATCTTATTAATATAAGTATAATTTAGCGGATAATACGCTATTGACATTTAGCGGAAAATCCGCTAAAATGTTTTTAGTAATAATTGGAGGAAAGACGCGATGAAAGCAAATGACAAAGTGAGAGTATATAGTTTATTAATTTGCGTTGTTATGACGGTTGGATGGATGTTTTTGCTGGGCGGTTGCAGTGAGGTCAAAAAGCAAAATACAACCGCATCGGGTGATGCTACGTCTTCTGAAAAGCACGAAACTAACGCATCAGATAACACTTCGATTCTTGAGCAGAAAAAAGAAAACGAGCCGAAGCGCTTTCAAATTGATCCTTTTATTGGATTAAAAGTTGATTTTTTTGGCATTTCACCGTTTTGCACGGTTGCGGTGAATAATGCGGGCTGCACCCCTGAGGCACAGCAATATGTTACATATGAGGTTGAGGGGTCTTATTTTGCGAAGGGCGATGTCGTGACCGTAAAAGCAACACTGCATGATGAAAGCGGCGCATATGAAATCAGGGCCGGTCGTGAGCAGGCTGAGTTTACTGTAAAAGACGTTCCGTATTATATTGAATCATTGGACGGGCTCGACTTGACGTTCATAAAAAAAGAACTATCCGATTACATTATTGCGCAAACGTCTTTTGAAAGTAAGTGGGAAGTATTTGGTGTAAATGCGGTGACGTTTATGCGTACCTACGGAGATGGTGGAAATAGCTACTGTGACTTTTTCAACGTTAGTTCGACAAAATCAACCGACGCTTATATTATATCTTTAAAACCGAGGTGCGCGACGGATTTTCTCGAGGGTGAAAAAGACGTATATAACAGCTTGCGGATTATAGCAGCCTGTACGGCAGAAGCATCACATCAAAACAGCCATTCTCAATGGTATACAAAGGGAGATATTTATGTATGCTTTAAGCTGGATAATATTATTGCGTATCCCGATGGTACCTTTGGTTGGGGAAAGTCGGCGCCGGAGTCGTGCTTGACCACATACAGTGCTTCGTTGCAGGGGAGAAAGGCGTTAAGTGAGGAAACGGTAACGGCATATATGGATAACTATAACGTTAATGTTTTGGATCAAAAGGATTGGATTAATATAACAGAATAATAAAAGTCCGAGGCGTTTGCCTCGGACTTTTTGCTTTTATGGTACTTAGATTTCGGGGATAACGATGTCGACTTCCTTGCCGCAAGCGGAGCTCTTTGCGATACCGTCCAGAATAGCCTGGTTGTACAGGATCTGGCTGGAGGGAACGGGAGCGGGGGTGCCGTTCTTATGAGCATCCAGGAAGGAGCGGATCTTCAGGTCGAAGAGCTTCTTGGACTTCAGGATGGGAATCTCGGTCTCAACGCCCTTGCCGCAAACGTCATGATAGATCTTCATGGCGCCGCCAACGGTGCCGTTCCAGCACTCGGTGGAGGGGATGCGCAGGGAGCCCTTGGTACCCATGATGATGGTGTCACCCGGAGTGTCCAGATGCATAGCCCATGCAATACGGAAGTCTACGATGATGCCACCCTCCAAGCGGATGAAGGCAGCGGCGAAATCATCAACACCGAAGATGTCAGCATACTCTTCGGGCTTGCCTTCGCCCTTCCAATAGGTGGGGTTCTTGCCGAAGAAATCGGTCTTGATACCGGTAACCTTCAAGGGCTTGGGATAGCCGATCGCATTCAGGATCATATCCAAAGAATAGCAGCCGATGTCGCCCAATGCACCCAGAGCACCCTTATCAGCCTCGATGAAGGAGGTGCCGTAGGGGGTGGGGATACCGCGGCGGCGGCCGCCACCGGTCTGGATGTAGTAGATGTCGCCCAGCTCGCCGGACTCAACGATCTTCTTGATCATCTTCATGTTCTCGTCCATACGGGGCTGGAAGCCGATGGAGAGCAGTCTGCCGGTCTCTTTCTCAACCTTGCAAACCTCGATGGCTTCGTCCAGAGTTACGGTGAAGGGCTTCTCCAGCATAACGTCAACGCCTGCCTTCATGGCAGCGATGGCGCAGGGAGCATGCTGGGTGTTGTAAGTACAAACGGAAACAACGTCCAGATTCTCTTTTGCCAGCATTTCCTCGGTGCTCTCGTAGCAAGCGGCACCCTCAATGCCCATCTTTGCGAAGAAAGCAGCAGCCTTACCGGGGATGATATCCGAGCCTGCAACGATCTCTGCATCGGGGCACTGCAGGTAGCTCTTTACGTGAGACTCTGCAATCCAACCACAACCGATAATACCAACGCGAACCTTCTTGCTGGTATCAACAGCAGGACCTTCAGCTTCGATGTTAAAGTCTAAATCCTTGTCAACAACCATGTCTGCCATGTCAAAAAACCTCTTTTCATTAATTTTTAGGGTATACCTAAAGTCTATATCTTTATTTTATCGTATTTTGAAGGAATGTCAATGGTTTTAACAATTTTTCTTTCATATTTTCATATAGTTTTTTGAAAGGAGTGGTTTGTGATGACCATTGTTACGATTCGGGCGGGCGACAGCCTGTATCAGATCGGAAAAAGCTACGGTGTTTCGGTGGAGCAGCTGGTGCGGGCGAACGGGATCGATCCGCATAAATATCTGGTGGTGGGGGATAGCCTGATCGTGCCGAGCCCGCGGGAAAAGCTCGGCCCGCTGGAGGTCAACGGCTATGCCTATCCCTTTATCGAGCGGGCGGCGTTGCAGAAGGTGTTGCCCTATCTCACCTATCTCTCCATCTTCAGCTATGGCGTTACGGAGGAGGGGTACTTGGTGCCGCCGCAGGGGGATGAACCGCTGATCGAGGCCGCCCGCGAGGCGGGGGTGCAGCCGATGCTGGTGCTGACAACGGTGGATGAATCGGGCGGCTTCAACAGTGAGCGGGCGGTCTCCCTTTTGGAGAATGAGCCCTATCGCACCAAGCTGGTGCAGGAGCTCAGAGCGGTGATCGAGCAAAAGGGCTACTACGGCGTGGACGTGGATATGGAATTTATCCCCGGCCGCCTGCGGCAAAACTATGTTGATTTTGTGGCCTTTTTGGAGCGGGAGCTGGAGCCGCATCCGGTGTTTGTTGCGCTGGCGCCCAAAACCTCCCGCGATCAGCGGGGGCTATTGTATGAGGCCCACGACTATGCGGGGATGGGCGCGGTGGCGGATCGCAGCCTGATCATGGCCTATGAATGGGGCTATACCTACAGCCCGCCGATGGCGGTGGCACCGCTGCCGAACGTGGAGCAGGTGATGAACTTTGCGGTGGGAGAGATCCCGCCCGAAAAGCTGCTGATGGGCATCCCCAACTACGGCTACGATTGGCGGCTGCCCTATGAAAAGGGTCGGCCCGCCCGCTCCATCGGCAACTATGAAGCGGTGGCGTTGGCGCGTAAGTACGGTGCTGAGATCCAATACGACGAAACGGCACACAGCCCCTGGTTTTATTACTACAATCACCGCGGTGATCGCCATGAGGTGTGGTTCGAGGATGCCCGCAGCTATCAGGCAAAGCTGGGGCTGGCAGGGGAGCTGGGAGTACGCGGCATCAGCATCTGGAACGTCATGCGGTTTTTCCAACCGCTCTATACCTTGCTGGACGGCTATTTTGAGATCGTGAAAATCTAAAAAACACCTCGGAATGAAACACATTCCGAGGTGCTTTTTTATAGAAAGAATTGATTGCAAAAGCGCATCATCAACGTGGCGATCTCACTGCGCTTGGTGCTTCCGTGGGGATCTAACACATTGTTTTCTTTGCCGCGCATCAAGCCGATCTCGCAGGCCCAGCTCATTGCATCTTCGGCATAAAGACCAACGGCATCGCCGTCGGTGAAGCGGTCCAACGACTCGGTGCTGTCGGTATCAAAGCCCTTGTAGGCCGCGTAACGCTGCAGGATCACAGCCGCCTGCTCTCGGGTCAAGCCTGCATCGGGGCGGAAGGTACCGTCGGGGAAGCCGTTAACGATCCCGTTCTCCTGCGCCCAGGCGATCGCGCGGGCATACCATGCTTCGTCTGCAACGTCCGTAAAGTCGGTGTCGGCGGCGCTCGGCTCATGCTCCAGCCGCCAGAGGACGGTTACCAGCATAGCGCGGGTGGTTGTGCCTTCCGGATCAAA
>JAFQKO010000192.1 GCA_017396865.1 Clostridia bacterium
AAAATCGGATATTGAGCCTTTGTGCGGATTGCTGGCGGATGCGTTTGTGCGTGATCCGCTGTATTGCTGTTATCTCCCGGAGGAGGCAACCCGCCGCAACGGCATCTTTCAGTTGTTTCGTAAATATTTTGTCGAATGCTGGGATTCCATCACCCTGCTGACCACCCCCGACCGCAGTGCGGTGCTTTGCATCTGCCCCTCCGATGCCGAGGAGCGGCCGCAGATCACCCTGCCCGCCGACCTGCAGCGGGTGTATGAGCAGATCAATCAGTCGGTCGCGCCGCGGTTTTATGAGGACTATTTGGTTTTGGATCTGCTGGCCGTTCGCCCCGATCAGCGTGGGCGCGGGCTGGCACGCGCCATGGTGGAGGAATTCCGCCGTGCCGTGATGGAAAGCGGGCGGCGTGGGATCGTGGAGATCTATGAACCCGAAAATCTGGGATTTTATCAAAAGCTGGGCTTTCGTGTGGCCCATATTCAGCCGGTCGGTGAAGCGCTCACCGCCTATCTTTTGGAGGTTTAAATGACGGTTGCATCCTTGAAAAACTTAATCGTGGAATTCGGCGACCGTCGGGTGATCGACGAGGTCAGCGTCCTTTGCGAGGAGGGCGCGGTCATCGGTCTGATCGGCGGCAACGGGGCGGGAAAATCCACCTTGTTGAACGTGCTGATGGGCAAGCTGGAGCCAACAAGCGGGGATCGCTTTCTCCACCCGAAAGCAAGAATCGGCTACTTAAAGCAAAACAGCGGCCTTTCGGGCGGCAGAGATATCATGGCAGAGCTGCGCAGCGTGGTGCAGGAGGGCTTGGATGCCATTGAGCGCCTGCACCGCACCGAGGATCCCGCCGAATATGCCCGCCTGCAGGCGATCGTGGATGCCACCGACGCCTATCAGATCGACGTTCGGATCAAAACCGTTTTGAACGGTATGGGCTTTGGAAATTATGATCTCACCCTCGACGTGGCCGAGCTTTCGGGCGGCGAGCAAACCCGCCTTGCCCTTTGTAAGCTGTTGATCGAGCAGCCCAATCTGTTGCTGTTGGACGAGCCTACCAACCACTTGGATTTCCGCACCCTCTGTTGGCTGGAAAACTACATAAAGGACTATAAGGGCACCGTCATCGTGGTCTCCCATGACCGCTTCTTTCTGGATCGTTGCGTGACCGAGATCTGGGATATGGAGGAGGGGCGCATCCGTTGCTATCCCGGCAACTATACTGCCTATAAAGAGCAAAAAGAACTCTACCTCAAAGAGCAGGAGCGCCTCTATGAGCAGCAGGAAAAGGAGGTTGCCAAGCTTACCGACTATATCGACCGTAACCTGGTGCGAGCCTCCACCTCTGCCATGGCAAAATCCCGCCGCAAGCAGCTTGAAAAGATGGAGTTAATAGAGAAACCCCACGTTTCCGAGCGACGCTTGCACCTGAAATTTCCCGTGGATCAGGCAAGCGGGAACGACGTGCTCCAATGCCGCAACCTCACCGTATCGGTGGGGGAGGATCACCGCCTTTTTACCGACCTGACCTTTCGGATGCAAAAGGGCGAAAAGATCGCCATTGTGGGTGATAACGGAACGGGGAAAACCACCCTGCTTTCGGTGCTGATGGGGGAGCTTGCGCCGATCAGCGGCAATATCCGCTGGGGTGCCAACATGGAAACGGGGATCTTCCGTCAGGCGGTGCAGTTTATCAACGATGATAATACCGTTTTGCAGGAACTGGGCGATCTCTACCCGCAGATGACCTATGGGGAACTGCGCTCCCTTTTGGCGCAGGTCTCCTTCATCGGCGAAGAGGTGGAACTGAAGGTGGGCACCCTTTCGGGCGGCGAGCGGGCGCGCTTTCAGTTGGCGGCTCTTACGCAAAGACGGTGTAATACCCTGCTGTTCGATGAGCCGACCAACCATTTGGATCTGCCCGCCCGCGAGGAGGTGGAGCGCAGCCTTGCCGATTTCAGCGGCAACCTGATCGTGGTCTCCCACGACCGCTATTTCCTTTCCCACGTTCCAACCCGTATTTTGAAGCTGACCCCAAGCGGCTTGGTGGAACTGAAAAATCTGGAGGATTATTGGAATGAATTGCCGCCCGAGCCTCAAAAAGCCGAGCGGGAAAAGAAAGCCCCACCCTCCAATTATAAGAGTAAGGAGCAGCGAGCGCAGGAGGCGGCACGCCGCCAAGAGCTCTCTAAAATCGAGCGGGAGCTTGCCGAGATCGAGGAGCAGCTTGCCGAGCAAGAGGTTGTTTTGGCGGAGGCGGGCAGCGATTATGAGGCGTTGCAGGCCTGCTGTACCTTAATGGAACAACTCCGCACCCGTCAGGATGAGCTGACCGAGCGATGGCTTTTAATGCAAGAGGAATAAGAAAAGCTGTGTAGAAAACTACACAGCTTTTGGTTTTTATCTCAAAACGTATTTTTGGATAAACTGTCTTGTAAATTCAACGCCTGCTGCCCCAAGCTCATTTCTCCATATTTTGGAATGGGGCTCGATGCTTAAATCACCGTTATAGCCTCTTGCGTAAAGAATGGAGAAGATGCTGCCCCATTGAAGATCGTCCATACCCGCAGGGGGGTCTGAAACGGCTTTGCTTCCCGCATGGGTGGTGCCTTTGATGTGGAAGTGGGCGATTTTTTCGCCGTAATCGGACATTTCGGCAAGATAGTCCGCGTTTCTGTTATAGGCATGAGAAGCGTCGTATTTCAGCCAAAGATCGGGGTTTTCGCCGAGAATGACCTTCCATTCCTCGGGGGAAACGATAAAGTTATTCCAATGACAGTTTTGAATTGCCACTTTGATACCGCTTTCGCTTGCCTTGGCTCTTTCGGTAAGCTGAGAGAAGAAATCAAGAGCCAGGGTATAGTTCTTGTAGAGGGAAACCTCCTCTGCATAGTTGCATCCGCAAACAAAGGTTTTGGCGCCCAGCTCAATGGCCGCGTCGAGCAGAGCAAGGTATCCTTGCTTTTTTTCTTCATCAAGCTTACCGCCGACGTTTATATCGTGGTTCCAACGGCCGACGCAGGAAACGTCGATCCCCGTGCGGGCAATCTCAGCCTTGATGTTTTCCTTGTTTGCAATCAGCTTTTGTTCATCTTCCCGGTTGTTGCAACAGATTTCTATGAATTCGAGATTGGTATTTTTGACAAGATCAAATCCTGCCGCAGTATAGTCGCTTTGAATTCTTCCGATTCTCATTTTGATCCTTACCTCCTAATTAAGCGTTTTTAGTCGATGGACTCAAACATCGTGTCTGCCTCATCGGCCTTGATGAACTCCACGATCTTAAGCACCTTCACCTTGGTCTGCTTGCCGCCGAAGCCGATCTCAATGATATCGCCTTCTTTAACGTCGGTGGAGGCCTTTGCCACCTTACCGTTGATGGTGATCCGCCCGCTGTTGCAGGCCTCGGTGGCAACGGTGCGTCGTTTAATGAGGCGGCTTACTTTTAAATATTTGTCAATACGCATGAAAATTCTCCTAAAAAAGAGCGCCTCCCGCAGGAGGCGCTGATTTTAATGATTAGCCAATGTAATCCTTGAAAGCCTTGCCGGCCTTGAAAGCAGGAGCCTTGGAAGCGGGGATCGCGATGGTCTCGCCGGTTCTGGGGTTCTTGCCGGTGCGGGCAGCCTTCTCGCGAACTTCGAAGGAACCGAAGCCAACGAGCTGAACCTTATCGCCCTTCTTCAGAGCGTCCTTGATTTCGTCCAAAACGGCAGCAACAACGATGCCTGCCTCTTTCTGAGAAATGTCAGCCTTTGCTGCAACGGCAGCGATGAGTTCTGCTTTGTTCATTTTAAAAATCCTCCAAATATTTTTTTTCGCATCACGCGGTTTTATTGATAATAACATTATGCCTTATTTTTATGCATTTTGCAAGTGTTTTTTGAAAAAAGACCATAAATTTAATGAATTAGTTGCATTTTATGGGTGTTTTCGTGCTCTAAAGCGGCTTCCGGATCGATTTTTTCGTGCTTTGCCGATTGCGCCAGCGTAAAGAGAAGGGCGCCCAGCGTTTCGCTGTTCTTGTTTTGCAGATAGTCCCGAAGCAGTGTTTCTAACCGTTCATCGGTCTCGGCGGCGGCTTCGTTGCGATCAATTCGCCCTGCAATCTTTTCGGCACGGGTCAGAGCAGGGAAGGTCTTGGCAATGCCTTCAACCTCCTCACGCAGCGATTTTTGCCCCTTTTCCTGCCGCTTGAGCGCCAGCCATTCATCCTCGCCGGGGGCGAAGCTGCAGTTTGGGTCGAAGAGGTGGGGATGCCGAAAGATCAGCTTTTTGCAAAGCCGATCGTAAACGTCCTGCAGGGTGAATTCTCCTTCCTGCCTGCCGATCGAGGCGTGGAAAATGATCTGCATCAGCAGATCGCCCAGCTCCTCGGTCATCATGGCGGGATCGGCGCGGTCGATGGCTTCTGCCACCTCGTATGCCTCCTCGATCACACCGCGGCGGATGGAGGCATGGGTTTGGGCATGATCCCAAGGGCAGCCCTCGGGGCTGCGCAGTAGCTCGATCAGCGCTAAAACGTCCTCGTAGGAATAATGCTCTTGGTTTTTAAAGGCTTCTTTATTCATGGAGCCAACCCATCTTTGCCAAGAAGGAGCCGATCTTATCACCCTTGGGGATCAAGGTCATGTCTTCTTTGCTCAGCACGCGGAAAAGCAACAAGGTGATAACGTAGATAATGCCCGCTACACCGATTGCAGCAACCAGAGAAAGCCGTATGCTGAAGTTTACGTGATTCAAAATGCGCCATACGCCGTATGCACCGCCGCAGCAGAGTAAGCTGCAGAGGAACGGCTTGATAACGTTTGCCATGAGAGGGAGGCGGAAGTTGGAATACTTATAGATAAAGATCAGATTTAAAACCATGATGGTTGCATAGCAAGCAAAGGTACCCAACGGCGCACCCATAATGCCGATGTTGCGTACGGCAAGGATGTTAACGGTCAGCTTCATCACGGCACCGATCCCCATGGTCATCAGCGAGATTTTAACCTTTCCCGCGGCCTGCAGGAAGATGCCGGTCAGGGAAACCATCGCCACAAAGAAAACGGAAATGGCCAGCAGGCTTAAGGTGGGAACGCCCACCTCCCAATAGGAGCTGCTGAACAGAGATTTGACGATCGGCTCGCTCAAAAGGCACATTCCCAGCGCACAGGGCATGGCAATGATGGCGATCACCTTAGAGGAGGAACGCATATTTTTATGCGCAAAGTCGATGTTTTTCTCCGCAAAGGCGGTGGTCAGGAAGGGTAAAACAGCGATGCCGATGGTAACGGTGATGGTGGGCGGGAGATTGAAGATGGAGGAGGTGGCGCCCGCGTAGGCACCGTAAACGTCCTTCACCTTGTCGGCATCCAGTCCGTATTCACTCAGATTCCATTTCACAAGGAACATATCCAGCGTAGAGGTAACGCTCATCACCGCATTGCTCAGAGAGATGGGGATGGCGAGAGTCAGTACCGTTTTAGCAATGGAGGAATTGCTGCGGGAGGGCAGCGTTCCTTCGGTGCTTCGTCCCAGCTCCTTCTCCCGCAGATAGCGGATCACCATGTAAACAGAGGCGGCAAAGGAGCCGAAGGTTACGCCCAGAATGCCGGCGCAGGCCAAAACCATCGGATCGGTTTTGTAGGAGGTGAAGTAGTAAAGTCCTGCCACCAAAGCCAGGCCGCAGAGCTTGAAGCCCGCCTCTAAAACCTGATAGATCGCGGTGGGCTGCATGCATTTGTAGCCTTGGAAATAGCCCTTGATGGTAGAGGTGGTTGCCACTAAAAAGATGGCGGGTGCGATCAGGATCAGGCAGTAGTTGGTGGTTTCGCTGGAAAGCATCTTGGAAAGCATCGGTGCAAAGCCGATCAGCAGCAGGGTGAAGGCGGCACCGATCAGCGCAAAGATCTTGGTGGAAATGCCGAGGATCTTTTTCGGCTCCTCCAAACGCTTGGCCACCAAAGATTCGCTGACCATCTTGGCGATGGCGATGGGAACGCCCGCCGTAGATAAAACAAACAGCAGCGAATAGATCTGGTAGGCATCGTTGTAGTAGTTCATGCCGACGGTATCGATCATGTTGGAGAGGGGGATCTTATAGATGGCTCCGATGATCTTAACCAAAATGTTGGCAACGCTCAGAATCAGCGCGCCGCTCATAAAGTTTTTCTGAATTTTAGACATCTTGCTTGCTCCTTATTCCATCTTGGCGCCGCAATGGGGGCAGAAGGCGTGATCGCGATCAACAGCCTTGCCGCAGGCAGGGCAGAGGTCCTTGTTGAGCAGTGCCTGCCGCTCGGCCTCCTTTTGCTGCAGAGCATTGTGCAAGGCCTCCAGCTCCGCAAGATGCCCGTTGACGGCGCGGGTGCAATCCTTGTTCAATTGCTTGGCACGGTAGGTCAGCTCGCCGATCGCTTTGTAGTGCTTCTCGATCTGATTACGCAGCTCCGCCACGTTCCAGCTGGCAACCGAATAATCCTTGGCCAGCACCGCCTTTTCGGCAATGTAGGAGCCTGCTTTTTGTGCAGTGCCGGAGATTTTGTCAAAAATATCCATCAGAGTTTCCTCCTTAAGTGCATAATATCTTATTATAATTATAGCCTTAAATGGTGTTTAAGTCAATAAAAAGTATTTCGAGTCCATTCGCGATGTTTTTTGGAAAAAGCCGGGGCACTTTCCGTCAGCGTGTCAAAAAACGATTCATTATTTTGACACGCAGGGAGACTGATTAAAAAAGAGTGCCGAATTCGTCGAAATGATCCCGATCGCGTATGTGATACGCTGAGCGGTTATTTCGGCGGTCGGTGCCTTTTTTGACAGTCTGACGAAAAATGCCATTGTCCGAAGACAATGGCACTTTCCGTTTTGCATTAAAAATAGGAGGGGGATTCGAGATGAGTTGGGGTTTCTCACCTCGCCTATAGTGTAACACATTTGAATTCAAAATATGTTATGAAACTGTGAATTAATTTGGAATAAATATGAATAAAATATGAAGTTTAAGCTTGCTGCTTGGCTGCCTTCTTCTTTGCTCGCAGCTCACGAAAGAAATCGCGCAGAATTTCGCTGCATTGCGGCTCCAGAACGCCCTTTTCCACGGCGGGATGATGATTCCACGGATGGTCGAGCAGATCGGTCACGCCGCCCATGGCGCCGCCCTTGGGATCACTTGCGCCGAACACCACGCGGTCGATGCGGGTGTTGATGATCGCTCCGGTGCACATGGGGCAGGGCTCCAAGGTGACGTAGAGGGTGCAGCCCTCCAGCCGCCAAAAGCCGATCTTTTTGCAGGCGCGCCGAATGGCGATCAGCTCTGCGTGGGCAACGCCGTCCTGATCGATTTCCCGCCGATTGTAGCCGCGGGCAATGATTTTGCCGTCATATACAATAACCGCTCCCACCGGCACCTCGCCAAGCTCGGCCGCTTTTTTTGCAAGCTTCAAGGCTTCTTTCATGAATTTTTCGTCCATTTGATCATCTCCCGAATCTATTTTAATATTTATAGGAAAGAAAGTAAAGAATTTTATGAAAAAAACTTTACTTTAC
>JAFQKO010000193.1 GCA_017396865.1 Clostridia bacterium
CCACGGGACCCATTTATGGGTAGTAAGTAATAATTGCTCGGCTGGCAGGCCAATTAAAAGCGCACTTGTGCGCCGCCAGTAGTATTAGGGCTATGCCCGAAAATGAAATACCCCCCGTTATACGGGGGGATATTTATTATTAAGATCGATTCTCGCGGGCCGGTGTTGTTCAAGCAACGCCGTATCGGTCGTTGTAAAAAAGAGTTTATGATGCCGAAGTTTCGTACCATGCTGACCGAAGCACCCGCTGAAATGCCCACCCATCTGCTTAATGATCCCGAGCGCTGGATCACCCGTAGCGGCCGTTGGCTGCGTCGCCTGTCGCTGGACGAGCTGCCGCAGGTGTTCAGCATCTTTGTCGGTAAGATGAGTATTATCGGTCCGCGTCCCGCATTGTGGAACCAGGAGGATCTGATCGAAGCGCGGGATACATACGGTGCGAACGACGTCCGCCCCGGTCTTTCCGGCTGGGCGCAGATCAACGGGCGCGATGAGCTGGAGGTCGACGTTAAGGCGCGGTTCGATGGCGAGTACGTTGAGAAGCTTTCCTTTTGGTTCGATTGCCGTTGCTTTTTCGGATCTTTCTTGCCGGTGCTGCGCGGAAAAGGTGTGGTTGAGGGTGCGGTTGAGTCGGGTGATAAAAAATGAAAATCCTGATTATTACCAACCACTCCTATATGCTCTACCGTTTTCGAAAAGAGCTGATCTTTGCACTTTCCCGGGAAAACGAAGTTGTGATCAGTACCCCCTTTGTTGGGCATGAGCAGGATTTTGAGGCGGGCGGTGTTCGGTGCATCGAAACCGACGTGGATCGGCGCGGCATCAACCCCAAAACCGATCTGAAGCTGATAAAGATCTATAAAAAGCTATTTAAGATCGAAAAGCCCGATTTAGTGATTACTTATTCCATCAAGCCGAATATCTATGCGGGCTATCTGTGCGGAAAAATGAAGATCCCGTTTTATGCCAACGTGCAGGGTCTCGGAACGGCATTCCAAAAGAAGCTGCTCGGCAAGATGGTCACGTGGATGTACCGCTTTGCGTTCCGTAAGGTCAGCGGTGTGTTTTTTGAGAATGAATGTAATGCCGCCGAATTTCGGGAACGCAAGATTTTAAAGGCTGAAAAACAAATCCTGTTGAAGGGTGCGGGGATCAATCTTGAGGAGTTTCCCGCTTGTGAATATCCTCACGAAGAACCGTTCCGCTTTTTGTATTTGGGCAGGATTATGAAGGAAAAGGGGATGGACGAGCTGTTTGCCGCCGTCCGTCGTTTGAAAGAAGATGGCGAAGCTTTTGTTTTGGATTTAGTCGGCTTCTTTGAGGATTCCTATAAAGAGCAGGTCGAAGAATTGCAATCAGAGAAGATTGCGGTGTTCCATGGCTTTCAGGCGGATCCTCGCCCGTTTTATGAAAAAGCAAACTGCGTGGTGTTGCCCAGCTATCATGAGGGCATGAGTAACGTTCTGTTGGAGGCTGCTGCCACGTCCCGCCCGTTGATCACCTCGGATATTCCGGGTTGCCGCGAGGCTGTAACAGCCGAATCCGGTCTGCTGTGCGCAGCGGGGGATGCTGAAGGCTTGTACAGGGCGATGAAAGGAATGCTTTCCCTTTCGGCCGATGAACGTGCTGCAATGGGTAGAGCAGGCCGTTCCTTGATGGAGGCGACCTTTGATAAAAAATCCGTTGTTGCGCAAACGCTTTCTGCGCTTCACGTTGGAAAGGAAAGATAATGTCGAGCTTTTTGTTGATCATCGCTTGGGTCTGCTTGGTGCTGATGCTGTCCACCGTGCTGAATACCGAGCGGGAAGAGATCGTCTTGGGTGAAAAAAAACGGCGGGTTACGCCGTTCATAGCCTTTGTGGTGATCCTTCCGGTGATCCTGATGGCGGCAAATCGCTCGCTGTATCTTTTTGATACCGGCGCGTATCACGATCAGTTTTACGCGACACCGAATACCTTTTCGGAATTTGTCGATTTTTTTCCGTCGATCGAAAAGGACCACGGCTTTTCGGTTTTGATGTATCTGACCAAGGTGTTGCCGGGCGGCGATCACGGTATGTTCTTTTTGATCGTTGCCATGGCGCAAGGGTTATGTATCTTTTATGTGTACCGTAAATACTCCGATCATTATCTTTGGTGTATTTTTCTGTTTGTGGCCTCTACTGATGCGGCGGCTTGGATGCATAACGGTATCCGCCAGTTTTTGGCTGTCACCTTGATCTTTTTGGGAACGGGTTTACTGTTGAAAAAACGCTACGTTCTGTTGATTCTGCTGATTTTATTTGCTTCGCTGTTTCATCAATCGGCGTTGATCATGATACCGATCATCTTCGTGGTTCAGGGAAAAGCGTGGAATAAAAGAACCATGCTGTTTATTCTCGGAATCCTGGCAGCAGTCTTTTTTGTAGATCAGTTTACCGGCCTGCTGGATTCCGCCTTGGAGGAAACCCAATACTCCAACGTAGTAACCGACTGGCAGGAGTTTCAGGACGACGGCACGAACCCAATCCGAGTGCTGGTCTATTCTGTGCCTACCATCATCGCCTTCTTTGCGCGCAAACATATTGCCGCCGAAGAAAACGCGTTGCTGAACGTTTGTGTTAATATGAGCATTGTATCCACCGGCCTCTACGTTTTGTCGATGGTTACTTCGGGTATTATGATCGGGCGCTTGCCGATCTTCACCAGTTTATTTAACTACATCTTGCTTCCGTGGGAGCTGGATCTGGTTCTGGAGAAGAATTCCGTTCGCCTCGGCCGCTTGCTGATGGCCGGATTTTATCTGATGTTCTATTTCTATCAAATGCATTTTGCATGGGGGTTGATCTGATGCCCGGTACTTTAATTGTATCATTGGATTTTGAATTATTTTGGGGAATGCTGGATCAATGCCCATTAGAGGATTATCAGGAGAATGTTCTCGGCGGCAGGGCGGCGATACCCCGCCTGTTGGATTTGTTTGAGCGCCATGGAATTCATGCTACCTGGGCAACCGTAGGCTTTATGTTTGCAGAGAATGCTTGGGAGTTGGATCAGTATCTTCCCCCGAAGTCCGATTACCCCAATTACCGTAATTTTCTTCTTTCGCCGTATAAGCGGATGAAATGGATTCGAGAGAATGTAAAGCTGACCCCGTTCTTTTTCGCGCAGTCTTTGATTCGGCAAATCGCCGATACGCCGGGTCAGGAAATCGGCACCCACACCTTTTCGCACTATTACTGCAGAGAAGAGGGTCAAACAACAGAGCAGTTCAAGGCAGATCTGCAGGCAGCGCTTGCCATTGCAAAGGCTCACGGTTATTCGCTGACCTCTGCGGTTCTGCCCCGCAATCAGACGACGGCGGAATGTGCCGTCGCGCTGAAGGAGGCGGGAATTACCGTTTACCGTGCGGAGGAGGATGATTGGATCCATCGCCATGTAAAATTTCGTCCGTTGATGCGTGTTTTGCGGCTGTTGGATGTTTATTTCCCGCTGACGGGAAAGGGTGGATATGTCCC
>JAFQKO010000194.1 GCA_017396865.1 Clostridia bacterium
CACGCCTGCGGCCACGACGGGCACACCGCCATCGGGCTGACCCTTGCGAAGCTGCTCTCCGACCGCCGCGACACCCTTTGCGGCACGGTCAAGCTGATCTTCCAGCCCGCCGAGGAGGGGGTTCGGGGCGCCAAAGCCATGGTAGCCGCCGGGGTGGTGGACGACGTGGACTGCTTTTTCAGCGGGCATATCGGCATCAACCAAACCGAGAGCCACACCCTCGCCGCCTCGATGGGAGAATTCTTGGCCGTTCGGAAATACGAGGCCATCTTCACCGGCAAAAGCAGCCACGCGGACCTTGCCCCGCAGGAGGGCAGAAATGCGCTGCTGGCCGCCGCCCACGCCACCCTTGCCTTACATTCCATCCCCCGCCATGCTGACGGAAAGTCCCGCATCAACGTAGGCATCTTCAACAGCGGCGGGAGCATCAACGCCGTACCCGATCGGGCGCGGATCGCCTTTGAGACCCGCGGCGAGACCAGCGAGATCAACGCCTTCCTCAGCAACGAGGCAGAGCGGATCATCCGTGCCTCGGCCGACCTTCAGGGCGTCGACGTAACCCTTCGCATCATGGGGGAGGCCGACTCCTTTGAGCCTGACCCCGCCCTGGCGGAGGAGGTTGCCTTGCTGGCCGAGAGCCTTGGCATCTACACTGCGGTGGATCGCTATCGGCCGATGATCGCCAGCGAGGACTGCACCGCCTTTCTGCGGCGGGTGACCGAACGGGGCGGCAAGGCCGCCTACCTGATGTTCGGCGCCAAGTTGGCCGCTGTTCACCACAACCCTCAATTTGATTTCGATGAATCGGTGCTTTGGGAGACCGTTGCCCTGCTGGCCGCCCTGACGGAGAAGTATACAACGCTATG
Source organism: Clostridia bacterium (assembly GCA_017396865.1). The sequence continues at coordinate 867 of JAFQKO010000194.1, forward strand.
AGAAACAAGACCTTACCCACTATTTTCATCCTGCTCGCCGCCGCCCTTTGGGGCTGCATGGGGCTATTCGTTCGCTATTTCAACGGGATCGGCATCGAGGCGATGGACATCGCCCTTTTGCGGGTGCTGACCGCCTCGGTTTTTCTGCCGATCGCCATCGGCTTTTATCAGCCGACCGCCTTCAAGATCAAAACGCGCCATCTTTGGTGCTTTCTCGGCACGGGGATCCTCTCCCTTTCGATGTTTACCTTCTGCTATTTTAAGACCATCGAGATGACCGACCTTTCCATTGCGGCGGTGCTGCTCTATACCGCGCCGGTGATGGTGGTGCTGATGGCGGCGGTCTTATTTAAAGAAAAGCTCACTTGGATGAAGGGGCTTGCCTGCCTGCTGGCCTTTCTCGGCTGCGTTCTGGTGAGCGATCTGCAGGGCAGCTCTCTGCCGCCCTTGGCGCTGCTGACCGGCCTGCTTTCGGGCCTCGGCTACGCCCTCTACAGCATCTTCAGCCGCTACGCCATGAACCGCGGCTATCGCTCCCTCACCATCGTTGTTTACACCTTTTGGTTTTCCCTTTTGGGCATCCTGCCCTTTTCCCATCCCATTGCCACCTTTGAAAGGATCGCCGCCGCAGGTTGGGTCGGCTGGCTGATGCTGGTTGCCATGGGCATCCTCACCGCCGTTTTGCCCTACCTGTTCTACACCCTCGGGCTGGAAAAGATCGAATCGGGCAAGGCCTCGGTGATGGCCTCGCTGGAGCCGGTGGTTGCCACCGTGGCGGGGCTGATCGCCTTCGGCGAGGTGCCGCAGCCCATCGCGTGGGTCGGCATTATCCTTGTTTTGATGGGAGTTGTTTTGCTGAATGTTCGATTTAAAAAGCTGTAACCTCTGTCCCCGCCGCTGCGGCGTCGACCGCACCCTGCAGCCGGGGCGATGCAAAAGCGGGGCAGAGATGAAGATCGCCCGCGCCGCCCTCCACTTTTGGGAGGAGCCGCCCATCTCGGGCACACGCGGCTCGGGCACGGTATTTTTCAGCGGCTGCAATTTGGGCTGCATCTACTGCCAGAATCGGCAGATCAGCCGCGCCGACGTGGGGCGTACCGTTTCCCCGGCCGAGCTGGCGGAAACCTTCGCCCGCCTTGAGGGAGAGGGGGCGCATAATATCAACTTAGTGACCCCCACCCATTTTATGCCACCCATCGTGGAGTCGGTTGCTTTATACCGCGCCGCAGGAGGCAAGTTGCCCATCGTTTACAATACGAGCGGCTATGAGCTGCCCGAGGCCATCGAAGCGCTCCGCGGGACGGTGGACGTCTATCTGACCGACCTGAAATATGCCGACAGCGACACCGCCGCGCGGTACAGCTTTGCAACGGACTATCCGCAGGTGGCCAAGGCGGCGCTGAAGGCGATGGTCGAGACCGTCGGCGCGCCCCGCTTGGATGCAGACGGTATGCTGCGATCGGGGGTGGTCGTTCGGCTGTTGGTATTGCCCTATGCGGAGCACGAGGCAATGATGAACCTCAAATGGCTCAAGGAGCAGTTTGGGGATCGGATCATCCTCAGCCTGATGAATCAATATACCCCCGTGGGGGAGGGCTTGCCCGCCGCGCTGCAAAAGCCGCTGGAGGCGGCCGCCTACCAAACGGTGGTGGACTATGCCCGCACCTTAAACTTTAAAACCACCTATATTCAGGAAGGAGAAACGGCGAAGGAAAGCTTTATCCCGCCGTTCGAAGCGAAATGAAACTACTTTGCTTGGGAGACGTGGTCTCCGCCGTCGGCGTGGAGGCGGTAGAAAAGACTCTGCCCGCGCTCAAACAAAAATACAGACCCGACGCCATCCTCATCAACGGCGAAAACAGCGCCGTCGGCAACGGCATCGACCGCCGCGCAATGGAGGCGCTCTTTGCGATGGGGGCCGACGTCATTACAGGCGGCAACCACTCCTTTCAGCGCAAGGGCGCCGAGGAGCTGCATGAGGAGACCGAATGTCTGCTCCGCCCCGCCAACTGGTGCGGCGACCCCTTCGGCAGGGGGGAATGCAGGCTGGATATGGGGCGGTATACCCTGCGGGTGATCTCCCTGCAGGGTAGCCTCTTTATGAACAAATGCGAAAACCCCTTCACCTATCTGGAGAGGATGCTTAAGGAGCGCAGCCCGCGGGAGCTGATCGTTGTGGACTTCCACGCCGAGGCCACCGCCGAAAAGCAAGCCCTCGCCCGCCGCTTCGACGGCGAGATCGCCCTGCTCTTTGGCAGCCATACCCACGTGCAGACCAATGATGCCCAAATTTTGCCCAAGGGCACCGGCTACCTGACGGATATCGGGATGTGCGGCTCGCAAAACAGCATCCTCGGCAAGGGGCTTGCACCTTGCATCCATAATTTTGCAGATCCCGAGAATCGGATGAAGATCACCGACGGCGAGCCACCCTGCATCGTCAACGGCCTGCTGGCCGAGCTGGATGAGCAGAGCAAAAAATGTCGAACCGTTGAGCTGATAAATCTGCGGGAAATTGATTGACAAAACGGCAAAGCCGTGTTAAAATACAGTTTGTCACACGCCGGTGTGGCGGAACTGGCAGACGCCCGGGACTTAAAATCCCGTGGGTGCATAACCCGTACCGGTTCGATCCCGGTCACCGGCACCATGTAAAAAACCTCTTTTGTCTACCAGACAAAAGAGGTTTTTTACAATGATATCCGTTCCTGCCGGAACGGGTGATATAGCTGACGCTATGATATCTGCTTCGCAGATGATATACGCTTCGCGTATGTAGGAACGGATATTATATCATATCGCGTCAGCGATATATCATTGAAAAATGCAACAAATCTGTGATATAATACATTTAAGTTGGAGGTAGCGTTATGGAATATATTATTGTTTCGGATACTTCTATTGTTGCTGTTAATCGCGGTACAAAGG
>JAFQKO010000195.1 GCA_017396865.1 Clostridia bacterium
CTTAAAAATCGCCCTTTTTGCGCCAATACTGCATTAAAAGACCACGGTACGCGACAGCGTTACCGTGGTCTTTCGCTTTGTCTGACACAAAAATGCCTGATTTTTAAGTGCTTTGCAGTTTTGCCGCTGCAGATTTTTTCTCGCAAGGATGGCTTGAAACCGCAGGAATACTGCCGTATTTCAAGGTTGAAAACATGCTTGCGGGGAAAAAGATCAAGGCAAAACCGGGTTTCTCACTGTGGCGCACCGCCCTAACGGGCGGCTTTTTGCTGGAAAACTGGCAGGAGGATACCTTCAACGGCGTGGCCTGCCGCTCGGCGGTATTGCCTGCGGGGGATTGGGATTTTACCGACCTTTGGGTCAACGGCCGCCGTGCCGATGCCCCCCGCTACCCTAAGGAGGGCTTTCTGGAGGCGGTGGATACCGAGGTCAACCATACCAAGGATCTTTATGATTCCTCTAAATGGTTTATTGCCGACCCTGCCGACCTGAGCGGGTTGGAGGGGCTGGAGGATGCCATCGTCAATTATTACCATTTCTGGATCGACGCCCATACCCCCATTGAAAGCTACGATCCCCAAAGCGGGAAACTGGTGATGCAATACGCCTCCCGCTTCCGCATCAATACCGAGCCGACCAGCGCGGCGATGATGCGGTACTACCTGACGCACCTGCCCGCCACCTTCGGTGCAGAAAACGAATGGTACCTCGACCGCAGGGCGGGAAAGGTCTATTACGTCGGTGCGGCGGAAACGGCGCTGGTGCCGACGCTGCCCCACCTTTTCAAGGTAACGGCAAGCGATGTTCGCATCCTCAACGCTGAGCTGACCTGTACCCGCGGCGACTACGTCAGCCGCATAAGCGCGGGCGCGGGCGGCTTGGAGAACGGGGAAGAGGGCGCCTTTGCTTCGGATATTCAGTCGGTCTGCTGGGCGTACGGCGCAGTGATCTTTGAGGATGCCAAGGGCTGCTCGGTGGAGGGCTGCCGCCTGCACGGTGTTGGGATCCATGGGATCGAGATCAGAACGGGCTGCCGAGATATCCGTATCGAAAATAATGAAATTACCGACCTCGGTGCAGGCGGTATCAAGATCTTTGGCGGGGCATACGGCGCACCCGAGGAGAAAATGACGACCCATATCACCGTTCGGGGAAATGAGATCGCAAGCTGCGGCAGACGTTATGCGGCGGGCTGCGGTATTCTGGCCAACCATACCGCCCGAATGGAGATCTCCGAAAACCATATCCATCATACCGATTATTCCGGTATTTCGGTGGGCTGGGTCTGGGGCTATGCCGAAAGCAGTACCTATGGCAATATCATCCGCCGTAACCATATCCACCATATCGGCATGGGCAGACTTTCCGATATGGGCGGGATTTACCTGCTGGGCCGCCAGCCGGGAACGGTGGTCAGCGAAAACCGTATCCACGACGTCGTCAGCGCCAACTACGGCGGCTGGGGCATCTATACCGATGAGGGCTCCTCCGATATCACCATCGAAAATAATGTGGTGTTCAATACCAAATCTGCCTCCTTCCATCAGCACTACGGGCGCAATAACGTGCTGCGGAACAATATCTTTGTCAACGGTGGGGATGCCGCCGTGCGGGTCAGCCGTGAGGAGGCGCATACCACCATCGTGGCGGAGGGCAATCTCTTCGTTACCGATGGCCTGCCCGTCTATCTCGATCTGCATAATCCGGATAAAAACGGCGTCGTTACCATCCGCAGCAGCCGCAACCTCCTTTGGAGCGGCTCGGCGGAAACCCTTGCCACCGATGAGAAATCCTTGGCGGAGTGGCAGGCGACGGGCAAGGATGAGGGCAGCATTATTGCCGATCCGCTCTTTGCCGATGCCCAAAAGGGCGATTTCACGATCGCTCCCGATTCCCCTGCGCTGAAAATCGGCTTCAAGCCGATCGTCGGCTTTCCTGCAAAAGAGAATACGTAACAAAAAAACTGTGTAAAACTTTTGTTTTACACAGCTTTTTTCCTTTAAGCGTTTTTTAAAAAAGCAACGGAATGATTATTTTTGCCGCTTATGCTATCAGCATAAGAAATGCTTTTCTTTAAAATGGTATAATATGGAAAACGCAATGAAGGAGTGATCAAAATTAAAAAGGATACAGCGGAGCTTTTGAAGGAGCTTCAAAGCTGCCCCGATTTTCGCTCTTTTTATTGTGAGAATAAACGGTATATGATTACCGAATCCCTTGCAGAGCTGCTGAACCGCCTGATGAAAGAGAAGAAGCTGAGGAAGGCGGACGTGATTCGTGCCTCGGAGCTTTCGGAGGTCTACGGCTACCAGATCCTTTCGGGCCTGCGGGTGCCTGAGCGCAAAAAGCTGCTCTGCCTTTCGGTTGGAATGGGGCTGAATCTGGAGGAGACCCAAACCCTGCTGCAGAGCGCAGGCTATTCGCCCCTCTACGTAAAGATCCCTTTCGACAGTATGGTGCTTTTCGGCATTTGCAAGGGGCTTTCGGTGATGGAGATCAACGAACTGCTCTTTGAATACGGGCAGGAAACTTTAGGATAAAAAATGATCCGTTGCAAAAGCAACGGATCATTTTTATTGTTGGTTGAAAAAAGCTTTAGTGATGAACAGAAAAAAGATCAAGGCAAAACCGGGTTTCTCACTGTGGCGCACCGCCCAAAGCAACGGATCTTTTTTACTTATACGCTCAGCAGCTTGAGCAGGCGCAGGGCATCGGCCAGCGAGATGCTGCCGTCGCTGTTGCAGTCGGCAGCGTAGGGATCGAGGGTATAGTTGGCGCCTTGGAAAGTCTTGAGCATCAGGGAGATATCAGCCGTCGTTGTAACGCCATCGTTGTTCAGATCGCCCTTGCAGTACCATGTGGCGCTCTTGAGGGGATCGTTGGAAGAGCTGATGCTTAATTGGTCGGCCTGCTCCTTGGTGCCACAGAAGTAAACCGTTTTCAGGGAGCCGCAGTGATTGGTAACAGAATCTGCGATGGATTCAAGCGAGGCAGGAAGCATGAGCGTTTCCAGCTTTCCGCATTTAATGAGCAAGCCGCTCTTAAGCGTGGTCATGCCTTCGGGGATCGCAAGCGTTTTGATCGCAGTATTCGATAAGGCTTGCAGTCCGATGCTTTTTAATTGCTTCGGGAGCGTAATTTCAGCCAACGAAGTGCATTCGGCGAAAACCAGATTTCCGATCGTCGTTATTTGGTCGTGCAAAACGACGGATTTCAGGGATACGCAGCTGCCGAAAAGCCCGAAAGGAATAACGGTGACCTTGGAAGGAACGGTAAAGGACTCCATGGCAACGCAATCGCTGAAGGCAGAATTGCCGAAGGTTTCAATCGTATCGGGAAGGGAAACGCTCTTCAGGCAGAAGCAGTCGGAAAAGGCATTTTCTCCGATCGCAGTGATCGCATAGATCTTGCCTTCGTGGGTTGCAGCAGCGGGAACGACCACCTCCGATTCCACTTTTGCGCAAGCGGTGACCGTTGCGGTCAGCGTTGCTTCGTCGTAGCTGAGGGTCAGCGGAAGGGTGCGGGTCTCGCCGCAGGTGTTGCAGGTGGGATCAAGAGAATGATCGTATTGATGAACGGGCGCATCGGCGCTGTAGGTATAGATCCAGGGCACCTCGATAACGGGAACGGCATAGGTCGTATCGAAGGTCATGGTCAGCCGATCGGCGGGCGTTCCGCCGTAGCGAACGGTTGTGAAGGTGCAACGGCGGAAGGCGTTGTAGCCAACAGATTTAAGGGAAACGGGCAGATAGATCTCCCGCAGGGCGGTGCAGCCCTCAAAGGTGAAGTCTTTAACGGAGGTAAGCCCGTCGGGCAGATCAACGGCCGTTAAGGCGGTGCAATTTTTGAAGGCACCTGAGGAAATGGTCGAAACGCTCTGCGGAACGGTAAATGCGCCCGCCTTTGCGCGGGGATAGCGTTCAAGGGTGGTTTGGCTTTTGTTATATAAGACGCCGTCGACGGAGGAACAGCTTCTGTTTTCCGGATCGACGTTAACGGCGACCAGCGCAGGGCAGGCGTTAACGGCGGTTTTGATTTCATAGGAACTGATGCTCTTGGGGATCGAAAGGGTTTGCAGGGCCGTTGCGGCGGAAAAGGCGTTGGAATCAATGGTAGAAACCTCATAGGTATTTCCGTTATATTCCACGGTGTTGGGGATGGCAACTTCGGTGGCGGTGGGCAAAACGTAGGTAACGGTTGCGGTCAGCCTGTCGCCGTCGTAGCTCAGGGAAATCGGCGCAGTACGGGTTGCTCCGCAGGTGTTGCAGGAGGCGTCTGCGTCGTGGTCGTAGCTGTGGCTCTCTTCAAGGGCAAAGCCGCCGATGCCGAGCGCAGAAAGGCTCAGCGCCAGTACCAGAAGAAGGGATATGATTCGTTTTTTCATTGAAATCGCTCCTTTTTATATTTATAATGCAGATTCATTATAAACAATAAAAGCATCGATTTCTTATGCTGCCAGCATAGTTGAATTATTTTGACGAGTGTGGTATGATTATGGGTAAGGAAGTGATGAAAATGTCGAAGGATACAAGCGAGATCGTCAAGGAGCTGGGGCTTTGCCCCGATTTCAATACCTTCTACGATGAAAATAAATCCTACATGGTTGCCGATTCTTTGGCAACGCTGCTTACGCGGCTGCTGCGGGAGAAGGGCTTGAAGAAGGCCGACGTCATCCGTGCCGCCGAGCTTTCGGAGGTCTACGGCTATCAGATCTTTTCAGGCCTGCGGGTCCCCGAGCGCAAAAAGCTGCTCGCTCTCGCCCTCGGCATGAAGCTCAATTTAGAGGAGGCGCAGACCCTGCTGAAATGCGCGGGATTTTCGCCGCTCTACGTGAAGCTTCCCTTTGATAGCATCGTGCTCTACGGCATTTGCAAGGGGTTGTCGGTCGTTGAACTGAATGAGCTGCTTTATGATTACGGAGAGGATACTTTGGGATGAATTGTCCGCATTGTAATGCAAAAATTGAAGAAAACGCACGGTTTTGTGTCTTTTGCATGACCTCTTTGGAGGAAAAAGAGGTGGTTGCTCCGCTGAAACTGCGTGCTAAACGGTGGTGGCCGCTTGCGGTCGCCGCCCTTATGGCGTTGCTGTTGGGGCTGGGTGTATGGTTGCTTTGGCCGCAAAAGGCGAAGGAGGAGCCTGCCCTGCCCGAGACTCCGATGGCAGAGCAGCAGGAGGAAACGCCGAGGGAGGAAGCACCGACCGAGGAAGCACCGCCTGCCGAAGCCCCAACGGAGGAAGCACCGACCGAGGAAGTGCCGCCTGCCGAAGCCCCAACGGTGGAAGCACCGACCGTGCAGCCGCAACAAATGCCGAGCGGCAGCGAAACGCAGTCGCCCGCCAAGGAAGAGCAAAAGCAGCCGGAGCAATCGCAGGGCGAGGGCGAGCCCTCAACGCCGCAGGAGCAGCCGCCTGCGGAAACGCCGAAACAGGAGGAGCCGTCGACGGGTACCGAGGCGGAGTATCTCTATCGGGACGCAAAGTACGGAGATGATTACCATGTTAATGCATATATTGAAGACGCGGTGGTGATCATCGGCATCAAAACGCCCGCCGCCGATGGGATCTATCGCCTTCCCTCCGAGCTGGGCGGCAAGCGGGTAATTGCGGTAATGGGGCTGACCTTTTTCAACAGTGGGCAGCAGCTTTCGGTGAAAAAGGTGGTGGTGCCCGCATCCGTTCGCACCATTTGGGATCATGCGTTTGCGGGCTGCGCAAACCTGACGGATATTTATTTCTGCGGCGAGAGCATCTACGTTTCAAGTTGGGCCTTTCCTGAGTTGGAGAAGCGCAGCGGCACGCTCACCATCCATTGCTCCGAAACTTGCAACAATCGCGATCTGCGCTATTATAAAAATATTGCTTCTTCCTATTATGAAGCTGTCTTTAAAGAATGGGACGGTGGTGCGCTGTGAGGCGGGAGGAGTATCTGAACAGGCTGATGGAAACCTACCGCACCGTTTCCGTTCTGGCCGATAAAAACGGCTGCCGCACCCTGCGGCTGCGCCACCGCGCGCAGGGCAAAGATCTGGTGGTGCGGGTTTTGCCGCAGAAGAACCACGCCTATGAGGCACTCTGCTGCCTGCAGAGTGAAAATCTGCCGCTGATCTACGACGTGGTCGACCTTGAGGATGGGCAGCTCGTGCTGGAGGAGTATATTGAGGGGCTCACGGTTGCACAGGTCATGGAAAGCGGCCGCTACCGCTACCGAGGAGCAAAGCGGGTGCTGCAAGGAGTCTGCAATGGGCTGGCGGTGCTCCACGCACGGGGGCTGGTTCATCGGGACGTTAAGCCCGAAAACATAATGATCGGCGAAAACGGTCGGGTGGTGTTGATCGATTTTAACGCTTCCCGCAAAATCAGCGCCGCCAAGCGGGATACCGTTGTGATGGGCACCGTGGGCTATGCCTCGCCCGAGCAGCTCGGGCTGGCGCAGAGCGATGCCCGCACCGATATTTATGCGCTGGGCGTTTTGCTCAACGTGATGGCTTGCGGCAAGCACCCCGGTGAGCAGTTCGCCCGCGGCCGTGCGGGCAGGATCGCAAGAAAATGCACCTGCGTAAACCCCGCCGACCGCTATCAGTCGGTGGAAAAGCTGATGCAGGCATTATAAAACCGCAATGCGATTTCGCATTGCGGTTTGAGACTGTCAAAAAAGTCCCCGACCGCAGAAAATGAATGAAAAAAGGGGATTTGTACCAATATTACCATTTACAAGGAAAAAGGGAGATATACTCTTTTTCCTTTTTCTTTTAATAAGGAAAAAATCCGCATAATGATACGGATTTTGATTGAAATTTTCTGCTATCCGCCAACCCGCTCTCTACCGTACCTATGTACGCCGACGAGATCGGGTTGACGAATTCGGAAACATTTTTGGCAGCCTCCCAGCGTGTCAAAAACGAGTTTTTTGACACGCTGAAAACCGCAATGCGATTTCGCATTGCGGTTTTGTTGTATAATAGTGGCGGGCGGTTCATGAAAGAGATTAAAATTCAAGGAGAACCGTCTCAACGCTGAAGGGGGCAAGCATCGCAGAAAGCCGCTCGCCCGAAGCGGGGATGGGGGCGGTTTTTTGTTCGTTGAGGTCGGTAAAATAAGCCGCCTTGATGGGTCGATGCAGCGTCAGCGCAAAGGGCTTGGCGGTTGCGTAAGGGTTCGCGATCCGCAGGATCAGTCCGTCGGTATCCTCGGCGGTCTTGACCGCATGGAGCACCGTATCGCCCTCCAATTTCAGCAGGCGTCCTTGCAGCGGCAGCGTACCCTCGGAGGGGCGGGCCGAGCAGAAGGCGATGGGGTGGTTGAAGCGGGTCTCTGCCTTGCGGAGCGCCGCGGGATCGGTGGCGGTCAGCCCGAGGCCCAGCCGAATGGTGTGCTTGCCGAATTCGGGGTAGGGATCGGGGTGATCGGATGCGCGGATCAGCGCCAGCGAAAGGGCGTTATCGGCGCCGCGGAAGCCGTACTTACTGTCGGCAATCAGCATCAGGGCGGGGTGCTTTTCTTTGGGTATTGCCACGCCGTAGGAGCCGGCGGGAACGTCGTGCTTGATGGCGGGTCGGTCGAGTAACCCAAAGGGCACGTTGTAGCGGTAGCTTTCCACCGCATAGCCGACGGGCACGGTGAAATTCAACTGCGGAATATGATCCTTCTCCGCCAACTCATGGAAATTGACGGTGGCGGCAAACTCCAGCAGCTCGCTGCCCTCGGTCAGCTTCACCTCCACCTCCAGCCGCGAGCGGTTGCCGAATTCCAGCCAATAGCGAACGCTTTGGCATAAGGGGGAATCGGTTTTGATCGCATCGACGGTCACCCGCTCGGTCTCGTTGAGATTGCGTACCGTCATGTAGTCGCCTATCCGCCAGGAGGACATGCCGTGGACGGTGTTTTCCGCGATCAGGCGGAAGGTGGCGGCAGGGCCTTGGAGCAGCGCTCGATCGGTCGCCTTATCGACCAGCGAGATGAGCTGCATGGTGCGGTGGTCGAAAACCGCCCGCAGCTTGCTGTTTTCTAAGGTGATGTTGTCGTCGGTGTAGTTGTCGGTGTGGATGTTGAAGCGCCAGCCCACGGGGGCAACGTAGTCGCTCTCCTCCTTGCAGTCCAAAAGATAGGTGGCATAGCCGAAGGCAGGCACCTTGGCTTGAAGGGCAAAAACCTGATACCGATGCCCCCAATAGCCCTCCTTTTGGGAAAGGCAAAGGGCGGGCGCAGCGTTGCCGCTTGCGTCGGTGAAAACAGCATTTTTAGAGGGGTAGTTCCAATCCCAGAGGGTTACCTCGGTCACGCCGTCAAAGTCGTATTGGGTGGTGTTGAAGAGGTGCAGAATGCGCTTTTTGCCAAGCCCCCGCTCGGCGATGGGCATCCGATAGCCGCGCGCCTGATCGGTCAGAAACCCGCCGCCCGCACCCTCGGCGGTGGATTCACCGTCGGGTTCCCATTCGATGGCAGAGGTATCGATGGCGGCGGCTAAGGCACGCATCGAAAGGTTGGCGTTGGTCTGGATGGCGGCCATCGACCGCTGGAACATCCCCAGCGCATATTCACGGGTGTCGATCACGCCCGAGCCGGGCAGAATGTCGTGGAAATGGTTAAAGAGGATGTTTTCCCAGGCCTTGGCAAAGCTTTCCTTCCGATCGGGCGCGCCCGCCAAAAGGTTGGCTTCGGCGGCCAGCAGCTCCGATTCATAGATGCGATCCTCGGCAATGCGGTTGGCCAGCTTGATGCGGCTTTGGGAGGTATAGCAGCCGGTGAAAACGTAATTGAGCTCGCCCTCGCGGATGGGCAGCCGCTCGCGGTAGGCCTCCAGCTCCTTGAAGAAGGCACCGTAGGTGCTAAATAAAACGGTGGGCATGATAGGCCAAGCGGCCATCTCTAAGATCCGCTCCACGTCGCGGCGGGTAGGGCCGCCGCCGTGGTCGCCCACGCCGTAGACCGCAAGGAAGGTATCAAGCCCGTAGCGCTCGCATAATTGGGGCACGTTGCGGAACATCTGGTTGTTAATGGTAAAGTTGTACCATGCAGGCTCCCGCCAGACCAGCAGCTCAGAACCGGAGGGCGACCGCCAGCGGTAGGCGAAGTCGTCATCGCCGTTGCCGCGGCAATGGTAGTAGTATTGGATGCCGCCCTTGGCGCAGATCTCGGGCACGTTGAGGTTGTGGCCGAAGGTGTCGGGCTCAAAATCCAGCTTGAGAGAGTCGGCGGGGATCGCCAGCAGCTTGGAAAGATACCGCTTGGTGTAAAGAATATGGCGGGCGAGGGATTCGCCGCAGGGCATATTTTTATCGGTCTCCACCCAGGTGGAGGCGGTCACCTCCCACCGCCCCTCGCGGATCCGTTCCTTGATCTCCTCCAGCATTTCGGGGGCGTAGTCCTCGATGATCCGATAGGCGGAGGCCTGCGATTGACCAAAGGTGAGAGCGGGGTATTCCTTCATCAGGTCTAAAACGGTGCGGAAGGTGTCCACCGTGATGGAGGCGGTCTCCTGATAGCCCCACATCCAGTTCATATCGATGTGGGCATGGGAAACGCAGTGGACGCGATAGCTTTTGGCCACGCTCTTCAGGGGCAAAAGCTGCTCCTCGGCGGCCAGCGCCGCTGCCTTGGTGATCACCCCGCCGTCGCGCTCCATGGCCGCCAAAAGGGTATCGGCCGCCTGCTCAACGGTGGCGTCGTAGCAATGATTTTTGGCGATCGAAAGGCTTGCGGCAAAGGCAAGCTCGCCTGCGATCCGCTTTGCCCAATCGCCCTCTTTGGCAATGAACAATTCGATTTTATCGTTTAAATTCATAAGAAAACGCTCCTTTGAGTCCGTTTTCTTTATCATATCACGGCAGGATTTGAAAAGCAATAGATTGAATTTACATCTGCGAAAAGTATAGTTGCGCTATTTTTGATTTTGATTAAGGTTTCCTTAAAGGTACGGCCGCGGCGTTGACAAGGCGGCGGAGGGTAGGCTATAATAGACGCAGCGGAAGGAGTAGATTTATGCCACTGTCTGCAAAAAGTGTTCGTAAACAATTAATGATACTGAAGCCGCTGCTGAGCGGGCTTTCCCTGAAAACCTATCGGAAGGGGCAGGATAAGCTGGGCGAGCTGATGGAGTCGCGGTATCGGTCGCAGGTGCTGCGCAAGGAGCATGCCTTCGAGCAGTTCGAGGGCGCATGGTTTCTGCCCAAGGATCAGCGGCGGGAGGGAGTGATCCTTTACCTCCACGGCGGCGGGTATACCTTCGGCGGCCTGCATTATGCGGCGGGCTTTGGCTCCACCCTGGCGGTGCAGGCGGGCGCAAAGGTCTTTGCGCCCGCCTATCGGCTGGCGCCGGAGCATCCCTTTCCCGCGGCGGTGGAGGATGCGCTCTGCGCCTATCGGTATCTTTTGGAAAAGGGCTACGCCCCTGCGCATATCACCCTCTGCGGAGAGAGCGCGGGCGGCGGGCTTTGCTATGCCCTCTGCCTGAAATTAAAGGAGCTGGCGCTGCCGCAGCCCTGCGGCATTCTGGCGCTCTCGCCCTGGAGCGATCTCACCGCCTCCGGCCCCTCCTATGAGGAGAACCGCGCGGCCGATCCCACCATGACCGCCGCGCTGCTGGATTTTTGCGCCGCGCAATATACCGCCGACCGCAAGGATCCTTTGGTCTCGCCGATTTTCGGGGATCTTTCGGCACTGCCGCCTTCACTGATCCTTGTGGGCGGTGATGAGATCATGCGGAGCGATTCGGAGCTGCTGCATGAGCGGCTGCTGGAATGCGGCAGTAAGAGCCGTCTGGTGGTCACCCCCGAGCGGTGGCACGCCTATTTATTGTACGGTCTGGCGGAGGATCGCAAGGATTTTTCGATGATCAACCGCTTTTTAAACCACGTGATGGTGCGGGAGAATAAGCTGCGCTGGATGCGGCTGGATAACGCCGCCAAGATCTATCCTGCCGCGCGGCGGCAGAATTGGAGCAACGTGTTTCGTCTTTCTGCCACCCTGAAGGAGGAGGTTGATCCCGCGGTGCTGCAATCGGCGCTGGATTGTACCGCGCGGCGGTTCCCCTCCATTGCGGTGCGGCTGCGGCGGGGCTTCTTTTGGTATTATCTGCAGCAGCTGGCCGAGGTGCCGCCCGTGCGGGAGGAGAGCAGCTATCCTCTCACCCGCATGAGCAAGGAGGAAACCCGTAAATGCGCCTTTCGGGTGCTTTATTATAAGCGGCGGATCGCCGTTGAGATCTTCCATTCCCTCACCGACGGCACCGGTGCGCTGATCTTTTTGAAGAGCCTGGTTGCGGAATATCTGCAGCAGAAGCATGGGGTTCATATCCCCGCTGAAAACGGCGTGCTGGGCAGGCTGGAGGAGCCCTCGGAAGCGGAGCTGGAGGATAGCTTCCAGAAATATTCGGGGCCGATGGCCGCCTCCCGCCGTGAAAATAACGCTTGGCGGGTGCTGGGCACCCCCGAAGCCGATGGGTTTTTGCACCTCACCTGCTTCGAGCTTTCGGTGCGGGAGCTGCTGGATCAGGCCCATGCCCACGGTGTCAGCCTGACCGTCTTTCTCTGCGCGGTGATGATGCAGGCGCTGCAGACAATGCAGCGGGAGAAGGTGCCCAATCGGCGCAGAAGAAAGGCGATCAAGGTGCTGCTGCCCGTCAACCTGCGCAACCTTTATGAGAGCCGCTCCATGCGGAATTTTGCGCTGTATACCACCCCCGAGATCCTGCCGCGGCTGGGCGAATATTCCTTCGAGGAGATCTGTAAGGTCATCCGCTGCTGTATGGAAACGGAGATCACCCCCAAGCAGATGAGCATGAAGATCGCCGCCAACGTCAATAGCGAGCGGCTGATGGCGGTGCGGGTGATGCCGCTGTTTGTTAAGAATATTGTGATGAAGGCGGTGTTCGATACGGTGGGCGAGCGCAAATCCTGCCTCACCCTCTCCAATTTGGGCGTTGCCCGCCTGCCGAAGGAGATGGAGCCCTTCGTGGAGCGGATGGATTTCATCCTCGGCGTGCAGGCCACCGCACCCTATAACTGCGGGGTCATCTCCTGCGGTGATACGGTGTATATCAATTTTATTCGTAATATCCGTGAATCGGAGCTGGAATATCATTTCTTCCGCGCCCTGCAGGCCTTCGGCCTCTCGGTGCGGGTGCAGAGTAATGAAGGAGGTCGCTCATGTACTGTGTAAAATGCGGGGTCAAGCTGGCCGATACCGAAAAGCAATGCCCCCTTTGCAAAACGCGGGTCTACCACCCCGACCTGCAGCAGGGGGAGGGCGAGCCCCTCTACCCGAAGGAAAAATTTCCCGCCAAGGAGCGTCGCTCCAAGCTGCCGCAGGCGCTGGCCACCGCCGCCTTCCTGCTGCCGCTGGCCATCGCGCTGATCTGGGATAAGCAGATCAACGGCGTCTTCGGCTGGTCGGGCTACGTGATCGGCGCACTGCTGACCCTCTACGTGGGGCTGGTGCTGCCCTCCTGGTTCCGTAAGCCCAATCCTGTGATCTTTTTCCCCTGCTTTGTGGCGGCGGTGGGGCTGTATCTGCTGTATATCGACCTCGCTACGGGCGGCGGCTGGTTCTTGAGCTTTGCCTTCCCCGTGCTGGGCGGAGTGGGGGCGATCACCACCGCCGTGGTCACGCTGGTGCATTACCTGCGCCACGGTAAGCTGTATATCTTCGGCGGAATGTTCGTTGCCCTCGGCGCATTTATGCTGCTGGTGGAGTTTTTGATGGATATCACCTTTCCCTTCTTCTCCTTTATGGGCTGGTCGCTGTACCCGCTGGCGGGCTTGGTGATCATCGGCGGCTTTCTGATCTTTCTGGCGATCTGTCGCCCCGCCCGTGAAACGGTGGAACGAAAAGTATTCATATAAAAAATGCAAGGAGAAAGAAGTTTTCTTTCTCCTTGCGGTTTTTAATATTGGTATAAAATTTAATTGTTTTTTGTTTTTTCTGCGTTCGGCTCTCTTTTTTTAGACTTTATATAGGTATTTGACGCCGTTGGTGTCGAGTGTCCCTCGGTTGGAGTCGGCGCTTTGGGTCACCGTCATGGTCAGCATAACGTAGGGGGTGGTATCGTCCACCAGGATCATGTTGCCAACGCCGGAGTTGCCCCAGCTGTCGGTCCAATTAAAGGAGCCTGCGCCCGAAGCGTCCAGCGTCACGTCGATCGGCTCGGTGGCGTAGTAGGGGGAGAGGTTGTAGCCCAAGAAGTTCACGAAGACGGTGGCTACCGATTCGTTGATGCTATGCACGGTGAAGCAGTAGTAGGGGCCGTTCTCGTCGTCGCCCTCGGCATAGTCGCCGATGAAGCGGCTCATGTCTGCGGGCTGTTGCGTAAATTCGGAGGCCTTCATATAGGTGGCGGCGGGAACGTCGCCGTTGGCTTCCCGCAGGAGCTTGCCGTCGGAATAGGTATAGCGCAGAGGGGTATCGGGGTAAAGGCCATCAACGGTAAAGGTGTTTTCGGAGGTCACCGTGATGGCGCCCTGCAGGGCGCCCATCCCTTCGATCTCGGAGAGCGTGCCGCTCTGCTCGATCAGGAGGGTGATGGAGGGCTGATTAACGTCGACCCATTCGTCAAAGAGGGTGGGATTGAGGTCGGAAAGGGGCAGTGCCGCATCGGCAGCTTCATCCTCTGTTGCTGCTTGGTCGTTTTCGCCGGGGAGGATGCCGATGAGGTCCTCCTCCGATTGAATCATATCCTCGGGCTGATTCAGGATGCTGCCCGCCGTAACGGAGCCGGGCGCGTCGTTGGTGCTCACAGCCGCTTTGTCGGAGTCTTGCATAAAGAAAAAGATCAAAAATACGGCGATTCCGATCAGCAGCACACCGCCGACGATCAGCAGAACGAGCTTCGGGCCGTTGCCGCCTCGTTTTTGTAAGGAAGCAGCATCGCTGCAAAAGGGACAGGTGATGGCGCCCTCGGGCAGGGTGCAGTTACATTGCGGACAAGTCATGGTAGGATCATCCTTTCGTTGTTGATAAAATCATTATAGCAAATCCCGCCGTCGCCGTCAATAGGGTGTCTGCTCATGCCGCGAAGCGGCAATTTATGCGGGGCTTCAGCCCTGCCAAAATAAATCGGCGCCCCACCACCCAAATGGTTTGGGTGGTACACATCAAACAGATTGGCAAGCACCCAAATGGTTTGGGTGGTAGGCACCAAACCGAATGAAAGTACCCAAATGGTTTGGGTGGTACACTCCAAACAGAATGAAAGCACCCAAATGATTTGGGTGGTACACATCAAACCGAATGGCAAGCACCCAAATGATTTGGGTGGTATGTACCAAACCAAATGGAAAGTACCCAAATGGTTTGGGTGGCAGGCACCAAACCGAATGGCAAGTACCCAAATGATTTGGGTGGTACACATCAAACCGAATGGCAAGTACCCAAATGATTTGGGTGGTACACATCAAACCGAATGGTAAGTACCCAAATGATTTGGGTGGTAGGCACCAAATCGAATGGAAAGTACCCAAATGATTTGGGTGGCAGGCACCAAACCGAATGAAAGTACCCAAATGATCTGGGGGGTAGGCACCAAACCGAATCGCAAGCACCCAAATGGTTTGGGTGGTACATGCCAAATAATTTGCTGCCCCGCCTCATGCCGCGAAGCGGCAAATCTTAATGGTTTTTATATATGCAGATTAAACAAAAAAACAAGCAAATATTTGTACATAGTTATAAAAATATATTTATTTAATGATGTATATTGTTTTAAAACGACCATTATGATACTATGGAAACGGGAAAGGAGATTCTGTTATGAGCAGAAAAAGAGGGATTTCCATTTCGATCTTGTTCGTTATGTTGGTTGGTATGGTGAACTGACCTGTTCAGAGAAAATGTCCTTGATTCAAAACTGACTTGAAGAGATCGTTTATGGAGCTTATGAATCGGCAAAGGCGGCAGAAAAATTCCGCTTTGTTGGGGATCGATATCAAAGATTATTTTAAGGAGGAATGAACGTGAAAAGAATATGGTGTATATTGAGCATAATCTGTATTGTTTTGTCTGCTTGTACGGCGGATAAAGAAACGCTTGATGAGTCGGGCGCCAACAAAAAGGTTTGGCAAGTGCTGGCGTTTGACGGCGTCGTAGAAGATGGACTGGAGCACACGGCAAATCCCGGTTTTTTAGAACCTGAGCATATACTGCGGGATGATCCGCGCTTTCCAAAAGAGAGAACCTTTGAACTTGAAGGAAAGACATACCAAACAGTTCTGGAAATGGGCCTTCTTTACGTTGTGGGAGAGGAGTCGCATCTTTACTCCAGACGTGGAATGTTGCTCTATACTCAAGGTGACATGATGATCGCTGCCCTGCCGGATACTTGGGATATTGTCGGCTTCCATAATAAGGCGTTTGGGAAGGAGGAACTCGAGGACAAAGAATTAACGGAAGAAGCGGTCATAAATATAGCAAGAAATTACATGGCAGAAAAAATCGATGATATTGATGCATATCAGGCAAAAATCAGTCGTATAGAAAGAGGATTTAATTTAGAGTTCTATCGGTACATCAATGGACAGAAAACGGAAGATACCGTCGGTATGCTGGTGGGAAGTGACGGAAAGGTCTATCAGTACATTATCAGAAAATATCGGGTTTTTGAGCAATTCAAGGATGAAATCAATCAGGAGAGAACCGATGAAGCGATAAAACGGATCGAAGCGGCACTCGGAGAAAACTGCACGTTAAATCCGGACTCTGCTATTATCATAACCGGCGAGGATGCGATTTATTTGCAAGCAAGCTATGTAAAAGATGTCGGAAATAATATCGGATACACCTTAAGGCTTTTTACAGAATACTGATATAAAGAATCTCCGTTCGGCGAAGCCGAACGGAGAACTTTTTTGTGTAACGAAAACCACCGATCGTTATGATTCGATTGTAATTCTTCGGCAAAGGATGGTTTTGCGCTTGGTGCCCTGCTCGTCGGGGTAGTAGAAATCGCTGTAAAAGAGCAGAGCGGAGCCGTCGTCGAGGGCGAGGAGCTGCGGGTTATTGCAGCCGCCGTCCCAATGGTGGAATTCCTTTTTGGCGGGTGGTACGTTCGCAAGGGCGCTGCGGTCGTCGGGGGTCATCACCGTAACGGGCTCGCACCATGCTTTGCCGCTTTCATCCTCGCTGGCGGTGAGGAAGATGCCCGGTCGGGCATAGCAGAGCAGCTTGCGCCCATCCTTGAGGGAGCAAAGGCTGGGGAAGATCCCCGTATTGGCAAAGGGGATCGGCTTGCTCCAGCTCTTGCCGCCGTCCTCCGAGCGGGCCAGATACATCGGCGCCCATTCGTAGGTGGTGTTGAGCATCCATGCCGAACGCAAAAACCAAACCATCGAGCCATCGGGCATAAACTCAAAATCATTATCGCTGAACCCGCCGCTGAGATAGGGGTAGTCTGCCGAGCCGTCGGCGGGATAGCCCATGTGGGCATGGAGGGTAAAGCTCTTGCCGCCGTCCTCCGAGCGGAGGATCTGCGCGGAATAGTAGGGGCTGTAGCGCCCCGTTTCGGGGTCGAGATGCCCCTCGCCCGTGTAGGTACTGATCCAGATCGCGCCGTCGGGGCCGAGGCGGGCACGGCCGTGGGGAAAGTTGGGGCGCAGCAGCTGCTTGCCCTCCTTCAGATAGACCGACCGCATCAGCTTGGGCCAGCGAAGCGGGATCCGCTCCTCCCGCGCACCTGCGGCGGTGATGCGGGTGGCGACCCATTCCTTGGCCGCCAGCGAGGGCGGCAGGCGGTCGGCCTCGTAGCCGTAGACGGTTTTTCGCCCCGAAAAGGTCACCCCGTCGGGCAGGGGCAGAACGCCCTCTGCGGCCTGCGCCGTGGGATCGGAATCGGGGAAGCGGTAGCGGGGCTCGGTGAATTGATAGTCGGAGATATCCTGCGCCCCGGTCTGGGGGAAGAATAATCGGTCGCCGTTTGGCAGCTCCAAACCACATTCGGCGGCGATGGCGGGATCGGCCTCCTGCCAGCTTGCGCCGTGATCGGCGCTGAAATACCAGCGCTTGGTGTCGGCTTTAAAATGCTCGATGCCGTCCTGCGCCACGTGAACCGAAACAGCGATGCCGTTTTTCGTCCGATAAGGGGTCGGGAACTGCCAGGAGCCCCAAAGCTCCTCCTCCACGGTACATCCGCGGGCGATTACAATTTCTTTTCCGATTTCGATTTTCATACGTTCACCTTAGCTTGTTTGGTTCCATTGTGTGCTTTCCCATTTGCCAAGATTGTCTATGGTGCGATCACAATGATTTTCTTCATAATTAACGTGGGAAGTCGGCCAAATCTTGATTTTTAGCTCGGTGGCAAGATAGATCAAAAGGTTCTCCTTCATTTCGGCGATCAGATCCTCGTTGGAAATCTCCCGCGGTTGCCATTTCGGTGGCTCAACGTAAATGGGCAAGCCGTTTGCGGCGGTATCAACGTAGGCCTTCTTCACGCGGAAGGTAGAGGAATCGCCACGGAAAAAGTCCAGCATACGGGTTAAATATTCCTCGCTCCATTCATCGCAGTCCTCTCCGATCGGAATTTGATTGTGGGATGTTATATAGCCTTCAATCTCAGGGTAGGGCGACGGACGCAACAGCATCAAAACATATTCGCCGTTTTTAAGATAGCTATGCGTATAAGGGATCAGGCAGTATAGGAAGGTGTCGGTACCGTCGCTGCGCATAACGTAGCCTTCATTGATGGTGATGGTGGTGTTTGGGGTGGCGTTCCCCGCAAAAACCTTGTCGATCTCGAAGAGGGTGCGGGTATAAAAATAATTGAAGCTTTTATAGATGCCCTCTCGATTACCATAGGCACGACCGGTCACAACAATGAGGTCTTCTCCCGCTCGTTCCAGCAGCTCGGATACCGTTTTGGGGGTTTCGTCGACCACCATTGCGGATTCATCCTGCCGTGTAGGTACATCGGTATATTCTTCGGGATCGTAGACGCCAAGTGCAGGGGGAACCACCGCAGGAGAGTCGCCGGAAAACGATTCTTCCGTTGACGTGATAGGCGGGGTTTTATTCTCGGTTTCATTTTCTATGGTGCTTCCCGTGGGGGATAAGGTTGGTTCCTTTGCCGTGCATCCGCCGAGACAAAGCAGGGCGATGAGAAGTATGATGGAAAGAGTTCGTTTTGTTTTTTGACTCATAGCAAAACCACCTTGGGAACAGATTGGCTGATTCGCCTGTTTTCAGTATATAGAAAAGAAACGGTGCTGTCAAGGAAGTCGGGAAACTGTAACAAAAATGTAAAGAAGTTTTGTTGGGGATGAACAAAAGCGGGCGGCGATTTTTGTTGATCTTCAACAAAAGGAAAAAGCTTGGTTTTCCAAGCTTTTTCTTCAGCGTGTCAAAAAACTATTTTTTATTTTGACACGCTGGGAGACTGATCAAAAAAGAGTGCCGAATTCGTCGATCCGTTCTCGTCGGCGTACATAGGTACGGTAGAGGGCGGATCGGCGGATAGCAGAAAAATTCCAATCAAAATCCGCATCACTATGCGGATTTTTTCCTTATAAAAAGAACAAGGAGAAAGAGTAGACTTCCTTTCTCCTTGCAATCATTAATATTGGCACATACTTTAGGTTTTACTTATTTTTCTGCGGTCGGTGCCTTTTTTGACAGTCTGAGGGAAAAGCTTGGGAAACCAAGCGTTTTCTTCTCGATTTTCATGCGTTCAGCTCGTTAAACACCCGCTGAATATTTCTCAATTCGCTGGGCTTATTCTTGGCCAGCCACTTTTCGCTGTAGGCGGCGAGGAATTTCTCTGCATCCACCTGCTGCGCGGGCTGATTGCCGATCATCTTTTCGTTGAGCTCCGCCAGCAGACAGATCGCATCGGCGGCGAGCTTCATTTCTTGGCGATATTCGTCGTTTTTCCAGGGGGTCTCCAGCGCGGCGCAGAGTGCCGCATGGCGGGCCTGCACCTCTTCGACGGGGATGGTCAGCGGCGCATAGTCGCCCGCTTTTTCGCCCCGGAAGCGGAAATAGTTCTCGATAAACTCCTTCCAGCGGATGGTCTTATGCAGTTCGCTGACCTCGCGAAGCAGGGCATAGCCGCCCTCCTGCTCATAGAGCAGAGCATCAATATCGGCTTGGAAGGCTTTGTTCGGCTCGGTGGCGATCGCCCAGCTCTTGGCGGCGCCCAGCACCATGCCGTACATTGCCAGCTCCAGCGAGCAGGGGTTGCCCCAATCGCCCCAGTTGGTATTCAGCATCCCGACGGCACCGTGGCGATAGCCGTAGTCGGCCATCTTGCAGATGTTCTGCTCCTCCTGATCCACCGTTTCGCAGAAGCGGCTCCAGGTGGAGGTGCCGGGGCAGACGATCTGGGTGCGGCCCAGCGCGGCAAACTTTTCGATGTTTGCCTCGGGGGGCTCGGCGCGGTAGTTCCAGTTGAGGAAGATGGTATCCTCGGGCAGATCGTTGATGGTCTCGGGATACTTCAGCAGAATATCCGCCCACATCATGATCTTTTTGCCCTTGGCCTGCAGATGAGCAATGATCTGCTTGACGAAATCCACATAGATCTTGCCGACGTCGTGGCTCTCCTCGTAGACCTTCAGGTCGAAGGTCTCATCGCAGCAGATATTAAAGGTATCGGTAGCAAAATGGGGATAATACTGGTCGATCAGGCTTTTGATCACCTCGATGCTTTCGGGGTTTAAGGGGTCGATGGTATGGTGGGCCATCCGTTCGTGCCAGAAGTTGGCGGAGGGCTTGAAATCCTTGAGGGTGCGCAGATGGCGGAACTTCGGCTGCTGCAGCAGCTCATAAAGATGCCCAAAGGTGGAAAGAGAGGGGATAAATTCGATGAAATGCGCGGCGCAATAGGCATCCAGCTCCTTGAGCTCTTCGGCGGTGAGGTAACCGGTGGCTTCGTTTAAGTCCTTGCACTCCTCAAACTCAAAGGTGTGCTCCACGTAAAGTTGGAGGGAGTTCATTTTATAATAGGACATCTCATCAATCAGCTTTTTAAGGGTTGCTACGGTGGCGACCTTGCCGCGGGTCATGTCGTGGTAAAAGCCGCGGTGGGCAAAGTCGGGCTGATCCTCGATGGTCAGGCAGGGAACGGCCTCGGCCTTGAGGAGTTGGCGCAGGGTCTGGATCCCGTAAAAGGCACCTGCCGCGCCCTCGGCCCCGATGGAAACGGCATCTTCCGAAACGGTGAGGGTATAGCCCTCGCCGCCCGCACCGTAGGCTACGGTCAGCGCAGCGCCGTCCTCGGCAAGGGGCAGTTTACGGATGGCGGCAACCAGCCGCTCATCGGCGGGCAGATCGGCGCAGAAAAAGGCCTTTTTTGCCAAAAAGCCATCGGCTTCAATCAGTTTCTTCGGTTGCGGAATGAGATGGATCATGGTTTTTCTCCTTCAATGTTAAGTTTAGTTGCAGTATAGCACACGACCTGCAAAAAAGCAAGGGCGGTTCAGTATTTTTTGAGCGTTGGCTTATCGGTAATATTGTGGCCGAACAGCCGTTTATAGAGGCGGCTGACGTAGTTGGGGTCGTTATAGCCGTAGAGGGCGGCGGCTTCATAAAGGTGCAGGTGGGTATGCTCCATCAGCACCTTGATGTTTTCCAGCTTGAGCCGATTGATATACTGCATCATCGGGCACCCTTCCGCCTTTTTGAAGACGGTGCATAAATACTCCGGCGATACCCCCAGCCGCGCGGCAACGGCCGCCTGGGTGATGGGCTCGCGGATATGGTCTTGAATATAAGCCTTCGCCCGCTCGGCATAGATCTGTTCGCTCGGCAAATTTTCCTGCCGAGTCCTGCGGCAGGCCCTATCCACGGCGCAGAGCAGCTCTAAAAATTTCGCCGCGCCCTCCGCCTTGAATTCTTTATAGTGCTGGGTGCGGCGGAGAAAATCATCGATGATGCGGCGATGCTCGCTATCGGCGGGCAGAACCGTCGGCGAACGCAGTGCGGTCGGATGTTCGGGTGAAAAGCGCCATTCGACCCGCGCGCCAACTGTGTGGTGTCGATGGAACTGCTCGGCCGTAACGGCGGTTTCTTCGTGGTGCAGCAGGCAGATCAGATCCCCCTTTCGGGCGCAGATCCGTTCCTTGCCGACCGTAAGCTCCAGCGCACCCTCTGCAAGATAGGTAAGCTCGATAAAATCGGTTCGGGCAGGAAAATGATTGCGGTAGGCTTCCGCCTCATAAACGTGGGAAAACAAAATCTCGGGCAGGGATAAAATCTCAATCTGATTCATAGGATATGCCCTCCTTGCCATCATCATAATATTTTATGTTAATTTTGTCAAGATTTTAAAATACGTCTATTTACTTAAAACCGACCGACCAATATAATAAAACCAGAGAACGGAGGTTTTTTATGGAATTATTCAAAGCGCTCAATCAAGAACTTTGTCAAGAAACAGAGGGTGTTTATGCGCCCTATTACTATCGGTATTTAGGTTATCGGCGGGAGATCGCCGCCCCGTCTGCCCGCCTGCGTGCCAACGGGATCCACGCCCTTTTCACCGAAACGACACCGATCATCCTGAAAAGTGAATGGATCGCAGGCAACAAAAAGGCGTTGTATACAACGGCACCCCCGCTCCTTCTAACGCAGGCGAAAAAGACCGTGCAGACCTTCGGAGAGCGATCCTTCTCCACCAACAAGGACCATTATGCCCCCAACTACGAACATATTTTGCAAGTGGGTCTGCCGGGGCTGATCGCCGAGATCGATACGTCTCTTTCTGCCTACGGCGGCGATGCGGAGAAATGCGAAACGCTGGCGGCGATGCGGCATACCCTTTACGGGCTTTCCCAAATGATCCGCAACCATGCCCTTGCGGCGGAGGGCTGCAAGCAGGATCCTGCCTACGATCAAACGCGGCTGGAATTTATGATCCGCAACTGCAATGCCATCGTTGCGGGCAGGCCGCAAACCTTTGCCGAGGCGCTGCAGCTCGTTTGGTTTTGCCATACCGCCTTTTTGATGGAGGGGCGCTATGCCATGGCGCTGGGGCGGATGGATCAATATCTCTATCCCTTCTATCGGGCGGATATCGAGAACGGTCGGTTGACCGACGGGCAGGCGGTGGAGCTGCTGGAAAACGTCTTTATCAAGCTGCAGGACGATATCGTTAACATCTGCATCGGCGGGCAGGATCAAAACGGGCGATGCTGCATCAATCCCCTTTCTGCCTGCATCCTAAAGGCGGTGGGCAGGTGCAACGTCCCCGGCCCCAACCTCTCCCTGCGGTTGACGGAGAACACCCCTGATGATTTCTTGGACGAATGCCTCAAAACCATCGGTACGGGGCTGGGCTATCCCGCGCTGATGAACGACGACGTTAACATAGCGGCGCTGAAGCAATACGGCTACGCAGAGGAGGATATCTACAACTATTCGATGGTCGGCTGTATTGAAAATTTCATAACGGGGATGCAGCCGCCCTGGTCGGATGGGCGGTTTGATACGCCGCGGTATTTCGACTATCTTTTCAATCGCGGCTTCAGCGAGACCAACGGCAGCGTGGGGCTCGATACGGGCGATCTTGCAAAGATCACCTCCATGCAGGCGTTCATGGCCGCCTTTGAGCAGCAGCTTGCCTACGGAGTGGCGGAATATTGCGCCGCCTTCAACCATAAAAACAGCGCCATCAA
>JAFQKO010000021.1 GCA_017396865.1 Clostridia bacterium
GACGCCCGTTACCTCGATGGCAACGTTGGCGCCGCCGTTGGTGAGCGCCTTGGCAGTTTCTGCAAAATCGGGCGCATAGGGATCAAGGGCATAGTCGGCGCCCAGTTCCAGCGCCCGCGCCCGCTTTTCGGGAACGGGGTCCACGGCGATGATGGGGGCGGCCCCTGCGCTGCGCAACAGCGGAACGGCGATCTGCCCTAAAATGCCTTGCCCCATCACGATGGCACTTTCGCCCAGCTCCAAGCGGCATTTGCGGATGGCGGCCAGCGGGAAGATGGCAATATGGAAGAGGGCTGCTGTCTCAAAGGAAACGTTATCGGGCAGCAGAAAGACCTTGCTCTGCTGCATATTGATGTAGCGCTGATGCTTGCTCCAGGAAAGGGCGACCCGATCTCCTACCTTCAGGTGGGTAACCCCCTCGCCGACGGCGATCACCGTACCGGCGGAGCTGTAGCCCAACGTACGGGGGAAGATGACTTCTTTATAGGTTTTAGAAACCGAAATGTTGACATCGCCGTTGAGGTTAGCACGCTCGGTGCCGCTGCTGATGGAGGATACGGCGATCTCCACCTGCACCTCGCCTGCGGCGGGGGCGGGGATCTCTTTTTCTAAAAGCTCGGCAATGCCGGGCGCGGTAAAAACGATTTGTTTGGTAATCATGATGAAAACCCTCCTTTTGATTATATTATAAAATCTTGTCTTTCCGATTTCAATATGCTATACTGTAAAAAAGAGGTAAAATTCTATAATTTAGGGGAGTTTTATGTCATGAATGATGCAGATTTCTTTAACAGCTTTGTGTTTAATGAGTTTTCCTTCGCTCAAAACCGCCGTAATGATAATACCAAAGGCATTACGCGCCATTATATCGGCTATCTTAAGCAAGGGACAGCTGTATTGATTTCGGAGCGGGAGCGGATCGAATTGGAGGTCGGCGACCTGTTCTATATCCCCAAGGGCTGCCGCTATCATTCGGAATGGAGCGGAGCGGAAGGGGTCTGCTTCGATTCGCTGGGCTTCGATTATTTTCCCTCCCGCAGGCGGTATCGCCTGCAAAAGCTGCGGCCCGATGAGGGAATGCTGTCCGCGCTGCGGCCGCTTTCCGCAGATAAGCGGGTGGATACCGCCGCTGTCGGGCGGCTGTATACCCTTTTGGGGCTGATGGAGCCGTTGCTGCAGCCGGAGGAAGCGGCGCATCAGGAGGCACTAATCGAGCGGGCAATGGCGGTGATGGCAGGCGATCTGCATTTACCGATCCCGCAGGTGGCCGCCGCCTGTAAGGTCAGCGAGGCAACCCTATATAATGCTTTTCGCAAGGGCTTGGGGCAAACGCCAAACGCCATGCGCCGGCAGCTTTTATGCAAAGAAGCCGCGCGGCTTTTAGGCACCACCAACCTTTCGGTGGAGGCGGTCAGCGACCGTTGCGGCTTCAGCTCTGCCTCCTATTTTCGCAAAATTCTGTTTCGGGTAATGGGAAAAACCCCAACCCAAATCAGAAAGGAAGCGGAATATTAAAAACTCATCTCGTCCCGAACGGCACGGGCGGTCGAGAGCAGAGGCTGGGCGGCGGTGGAAAAGGCATCGTGCTCATAAACGCAGAGGATCATGCCGCAGCCGAGCTTCCAGCCCAGTCGCCGATGGATGGTGTTGCAGCTTCCGCCGCTCAAATAGAGATAGGGAACGGAAAGCTTTTCCTTCAAAAGCAGATTGATCCGCAGATTTTCGATCTCCTGCTCGGGGGTATCGGCGGCGGTAACGATCTTAACGACGTCGGCACCGCGGCGCTGCTGCTCCAAGGCGATCTCCAAGACCCGCTCGGCGGGGGTGAATTTCAAAACGTGGGAGGACATCAACACCTCTGCACCCCGTTGGTGGAGCTGCTCGATCAGCTCCATCTGCTTTTGGATGGCGGCGGGGTCGGTGGCCAGCTCATCGGGTTGGCGGTCGAAATAATCGCCCATCATGTCGCAGAGGGTGGCGCCGTTTTCGGCCAGCGTCAGGAGGCCTTCGGCGAGCTGTTCGTCGGTCTTGCCCTCGTTGAAGCGGCTGCGGTAGTTGGTTACGTAAACGGGCCGTTTCATCTCTTTAAAGAGCCGCTGATAGACCTCGGGGGTGTGATACTCCGATTTCAAGGATTCCACCTGCAGACCGTAGGCTTCGGCACCCGAAAAGTTGGCATTGCGGATGCGGCCGATGGCGGTCTCGGGGTCGTGGCATTGGAGCATCACCGTCAAAAGGGCTTTATCTTGATTTAAAAAGGTATGTTTGTTCATTAGGCTCTCCCCATGGCGTTGCGCCCGCCGTCAATCATAATATTTTCACCGTTGATAAATTGTCCCTGATCCGAGGCGAGGAACAGAACCAGATCGATGATCTCCTGCGGCTCTGCTGCACGCCCTAAAAGGGTTTTCATGGTGGCCATGTCGGGTCGGGTTAAAACGGGGCCGGGGGAAACGCAAACGCTGCGGATGCCGTATTTGGAACCGTATTGAGCGATCGACTTGGTCAGGCCAAACATCAGGCCGCACTTAGCGGTGGGATAATCCATGCCGTAGTTGCTTCCCTCCATGCCGGTGATGGAACCGACGTTGATGATCAGGCCGCTTTTTTGCTCCCGCATCTGCTTGAGGGCAGCGTGGGCAAAATAGAAGGGGCCTTTGAGGTTTACATCCAAGCCCCAGTCGAAAACTTCGATGGGAACGTCGGGAAACTCGGGATATTTTACACGGTCTACGTTCAGCATACGCGGGGAATAACCGCCTGCGAAATTAGCAACCACGTCGATGCGGCCGAAGGCCTCAACCGCTTTGTCGCATGCGGCGCAGACCTGCGCGTAGTCCCGCACGTCGCAAACAACGCCGATGGCGCGGCCGCCGTCTTTTGCGTTGATGGCGGCAACCTTTTCATTTAATGCTGCTTCGTTGACGTCGCAAAGAACAACGTTTCCGCCCTCGGCGGCAAAGCATTCAACGAAAAGCAGGCCCATGCCCGAGGCGGCGCCGGTGGAAATGGCAACTTGGTTTTGAAATCTCATTTTTTCAGTCTCCTTTAATTCTTTTTTCTGCAGCCGTCGATCCGATAATCCTGGCCGGAAATGTAGGCCGCCTTATCGCTTGCCAAAAAGCAGATGAGGTAGGCAAATTCTTCCAATTCGCCTCTGCGGTTCATGTAGCAAAGATCGGTCTCAACGCCTGCGCCCTCATTGCGCACACTGCCGGGTACCACGTTGTTGACGGTGATCCCCTGCTCGGCGACCTCCTTGGCGAGCGCCTTGGTAAAGGCGCTGACGGCGCCCTTGGTCATGGAATAGTCGGCCATGTTTTTGTTGCCGTAGTAGCCTGCCACCGAGCCGATGTTGATGATGCGTCCGTAGCGGTGCTCGATCATGCTCGGCAACGCCGCGTGGGTGCAATACATCAAGCCCAAAATGTTCACTCCGATCCGCTTTTTCCAGATCGTGCTCTCGGTCTCAACAAAGGGAGCCGAGCCTCTCCAAAGGCCTGCGTTGTTGACCAGAATATCGATCCTTTGATGCTTTTCAAGGATATCCTGCATCATGGCGCGCACGCATTCCTCGTCGGAAACGTCGCATTGGTACGCAAAGGCGGTAAATCCGAGTGATTGAATTTCGTCGGCAACCGCCTGCAGAGCAGGGTAGTCGATGTCTGCCATGCAAACGATTGCCCCCTGCTTGGCAAATTCAAGGGCAGTGGCCTTTCCGATGCCGACCGATGCGCCGGTGACAACGACAACTTTATTTATGAATTCCATAAGAGTAACCCTCCTTTATTGCCCTCATTTTAGCACGCTTCGGGGCGGGATACAATGAAAAAAACGATCATACTTTAACATTTTCGAAACAAAATTAGCAAAATAGATTGATTTTTATTTGCAAAATCGGTAAAATGATAGAAAAAGGAGGGTATGAGATGTTTGAAAACGTAATTCTGACCAAGGTCAGTCAGGTAACCAAATCCGTTTCCGTTAAGGGCAAGGATACCACCGTTAGCAATCGCCGTTTTTTTGGGCTCTCCTTTTGCATAGAGGGGCAGATTACCTACATCCATAAAGGAAAGGAATACGTCTCCAATCCGCAAACTGCCATCCTGCTGCCTAAAGGGCAGACCTACCAACTGCGGCGGGATCAGGACGGTCTCTTTCCCGTTATCAATTTTGAATGCGAGGGCTTGGAGGTCGATACCCATCAGGTGATCCCCATCGGCGATGCCGCGCCCTACCTGCGGGAGTTTGAGCAAATGGAATCTCTTTCCCTGCTGGAAAGCAACCGCCTGCGGGTGATGGCAATGTTTTATCAAATGCTTTATCGGTTGGATATTGAGGCCATTGCATCCCCGTTGCAGCCTGCCCTGCAGTATATTGAACGGCATTATGCCGAGGCCGATTTAAGCATTGCCGAATTGGCGGAGCAGTGCCGTATCAGCGAGGTTTATTTCCGCAGGCTGTTCGGCAAGCGGTATGGGCAAAGCCCCAAGCAGTTTTTAACCGAATTGCGGATCAACCGTGCACGGCAGCTTCTTGCGGGCGGCGGGCTGAAGATCGCCGCCGTGGCGGAGCAATGCGGCTACGCGGGCCCCTATCATTTCTGCCGCGCCTTTAAGGCGCAAACGGGGCAAACCCCAACGGAATATATGATGCAAAACAGAAGGTTTGAACTATGATGAAACGAATTATGGTGATCGGCTGCTCGGGGGCGGGAAAAAGCACCTTCTCCCGTGCGCTGCAAAAGAAAACAGGGCTGCCCCTTTATCATCTGGATCTCATTTGGCATAAGCCCGATAAAACGACGATCTCAAGGGAGGAATTTGATGCTGCCCTTGCGGAAATTGTCGAGCGGGAGGAATGGATCCTCGACGGCAACTACGGCCGTACGCTTGAGGTGCGAATGCAAAAATGCGATACGGTGATCTTTCTGGATCTCCCCCTCGAAACCTGCCTTCAAGGCATTGAGGGGCGGATCGGCAAGGAGCGCCCCGACCTGCCTTGGCAGGAAACGGAATTAGATCCCGAATTTCGGGCTTGGGTAGAGGACTTTCCCAACCGCTCCCTGCCCAAGATCCAAGCGCTTTTGGAGCAGTATCGGGAGAAGAATATCGTGATCTTAAAAAGTCGTGCGGCGATGGATCGATATTTGGAAGAGGTGTAAAAAAATGTTTCGAGAATTGGCAAGAAAAAAGCAGCAGTTATCCGATGCGGAATGCATCGGGATTTTGAAAAAGGAAAAGCGTGGCGTGCTTTCGGTGCTGGGCGATGAGGGCTATCCCTACGGGATGCCGATGAACCATTATTATAATGAAGCCGATGGACGCATCTATTTCCATTGCGGCAAGCGCGGCCACCGCACCGATTCCCTGCGAAATTGCGATAAGGTATCCTTCTGCGTATACGACGAGGGCTACCGCAAGGCGGGGGAGTGGGCGCTGAATATTAAGAGCGTCATCGTCTTCGGGCGGATGGAGATCGTGGACGACCTTGAGCGGGTGCGGGAAATTTCCGCCCTGCTCTGCCGCAAGTTCACGGCAGATGAATCCTATATTCAAGGGGAGATCGAGCGGTTTGCCGCCAACACCGATCTGCTGGTGCTCACCCCCGAGCAGATCTGCGGCAAAGCGGTTAATGAATCGTAAAAAACGGAACCGCCCCAATTTGTGCAGCATACAAATTGGGGCGGCTTATTTTTTAAGGTTATGATTTTTGTTCGCGTTTGACGGTGGCTTCTTTGATCAGAACGTAGGCGGTGGCGGCGATGGGTACGCTGATCAGCATCCCGATCGGGCCTGCGAGCCCGCCGCCGACGGTAACGGAGGCAAGGATCCAGATGGCGGGGAGGTTAATTTTATCGTCCAGGAGCTTGGGATAAATCAGGTTTCCTTCGATCTGCAGCAGCACTATGATGAAGATCAAAAAGATCAGCGCCTTGAGGGGGGAGACGCTCAGGATGATAAAGCCGCCCACCAGCGCGCCGACCATGCCGCCGATAACAGGGATCAACGCAGTTACGCCCACCAGCGCACTGATCATGGGTGCGTAGGGAATTTGCAGGAGCAGCATTCCCACCAAGCAAAGCAGGCCGAGGATCACCGCATCGAAGAAGCGGCCGGAGATATAGCAGCGGAAGTTCGCATTGGCAATAGAGAGGGCGTGGATCGACCATTCACTGTATTTTTTCGGCAGCCATGCACGGAGCAGGCGGCAGGCCTGCGCCTTCAGCTTTTTCTTACTGAACAGAATATAAACGGAAAAGACCAGCGCGATAAAGAAGCTGTAGAGGCCGCTCATCAGGGAGCTCAGGGTATTGAAAGCGGTGTTAACAATGGTGCCGCTTTGGTTTTTCAGCCAGCTTTGCGCCGATTCCAGCAAGCGATCCCAATCGATATCCGGCAGGAGATTACCGAAGGGAAGCTCGGCGATCTCGGTCTTATCCATGTTGCTCAGCTGATCCATCAAGCGGGTCAGGCTTTCCACCAGAATGGTGATGGCCTCGATCAGCTCGGGGATGACCAGCCAGATGATGCCGATCAATGCGCCGAGGATGGCAATCAGCGAGATCAGAAATGCCATCGGCTTGCGCAGCTTTAATGCAAGCGGGCGGGTGGCATTGGGCCAAAGATGCTGCTCTAAAAAGTGCATCGGTACGTTGAGGACTATGGCAATCGCCAGCCCGAGGATCAGCGGGGTGAAAAGGGCCGCCACATAGGAAAAGGCATGGGCAACCACGCCGATGTTCTGCAGCCCGAGAAAGAGCAGGATGCAGGCGGCGGCGATACCGATAATCCATTTTGCGCGTTTTTTATGCTCGGAAGAGAAAGATTCCATTACAGTTCTCCTTGATTTTCGGTTGACAGTTTTTTGTCGGGATGATAAAATTGTAACAGATTTGTCGCATTTTTTCAACTGTCAGTTTATCGGAAACGGAGAAGAATATGAAAAAGCTGAAACAAAGCCGTTGGATGAGCTTTATTGCCGTTGCAATCGTATATCTGGCCGCTGCAGGGGTGGGCGTAGCCGTCTATCGGATGGTGGAGCTGCCGTGGTGGCTAGCATTGCTGATCGCCGACGTTGCCGCAACGGCGGTTACCTTTTTGTTTAGCCTTGTATTCGGCAACGCCTCGGTTTACGATCCCTATTGGAGCGTGCAGCCGCCGATGATTCTCGGCTGCTTTGCCGCGGCGGGATCGCTGAATTGGTTTGGCATTTTGCTGCTGGCGGCGGTTGGCTTTTGGGGTCTGCGTTTGACGTTGAATTGGGCTTATACCTTCCATGGTCTTAACCATCAGGATTGGCGTTATACCATGCTGAAGGAAAAAACGGGCGTGTTTTATCCGTTGATCAATTTCATTGGCATCCATATGGTGCCTACCTTGGTGGTCTACGGCTGTGTCTTGCCTGCTGCTTACGCCATGCGCCATGCTCTGCAGGGCAACGTCGGCAGCGTTTTGTTTCTTTTGATTTCGTTGGGTGCGGCCGTTATGCAAGGGGCCGCAGACATTCAGATGCATCGGTATCGCAAAAACAGAAACGGAAGCTTTATCCGTGTCGGGCTCTGGAAGCATTCCCGCCATCCCAACTATCTTGGAGAGATTTTAATGTGGTGGGGTGTTGCTTTGGCAGTGCTTTGCGCCGCACCTGCGGCTTGGTATCTCGGCTGGGGTGCGCTTGCCAATACGGTGCTGTTCTTTGCGGTCAGCATCCCAATGGCAGAGGGGCGGCAATCCAAAAAGGAGGGCTACGCCGCCTATAAGGCAGAAACAAGGATGCTTCTGCCGATTCGAAAGGGAACGTAAAAAAATGGCATCATTGATCGTTAAAGAAAAAGGGTTTTACAGCAGGGTGGCAAAGATTGCGCTGCCGATCGCCATGCAAGGGCTGATCACCACCGGTGTTAATATGATGGATACCATCATGGTGGGGATGGTGGGCGAAACCGAGCTTTCGGCAGTCTCGCTGGCCAACCAGTTCATTTCGGTCTTTCAGATCTTTTGCATGGGGATCGGGATGGGAGCCTCGGTCTTGGTGGCCCGCTATTACGGAATGAAGGATCGCCCCTCCCTTAAAAAGACCGTTTCCATTATGCTGCGGCTGTGTATCGGGATGGCGGCGCTGTTCTGCGTGGCCACGGTGCTGATCCCCGGCCCGATTATGAAGATTTACACCGCTGAGCGGGATATTATTAAGCTCGGTATCAGCTATCTGCGCTGGTCGGTGGTGAGCTATTTCCTGCTGGGTCTTTCCTTAACCTGCACCATCGTTCTGCGGAACGTGGGAAAGGTGAAGATCCCCCTTTATACCTCCATCGCGGCGTTTTTCATCAACGTGGGGGCAAACTACGTCTTTATCTTCGGAAAGCTCGGCGCTCCGAAGATGGGGGTGGCGGGCGCTGCCCTCGGTACGCTGATCGCTCGTATCTTTGAATTTGCGGTGATCTGCGGTTATTTGTTTTTTGCGGATCGGGAGATCGGCTTTCGGATCCGCGATCTCTTTAAGCCGGTGGGGAAGCTTTGGCGCGAGTATATCCGCATCAGCATCCCCGTTTTGATCAGCGACGGCATCCTGGCGCTGGGTAATAACTCCGTTGCCATGGTGATCGGGCGGCTGGGCGGTGGGTTTGTTGCCGCCAATGCGGTGACCACCGTAACCCAGCAGCTCAGCTCGGTGATGATCCAAGGCTTTTCGCAGGCGGGCGCCATCGTTACCGGCTATACGCTGGGCGAGGGCAGCCGCAAAAAGGCGCAGGCGCAGGGCTATGGCTTTTTGGGGATCGGCTTTGTATTCGGTGCGATTGCGGCGGGTATTATCCTGCTGATCAGCGAGCCGATGATTGCAGCCTACGATCTGGCACCCGATACCGAAGCGATTGCGCGGCAGTTGATGTGGTCGATCAGCATCATCGTCGTTTTTCAGGCCACCAACAGCATTATGACCAAGGGCGTGCTCCGCGGCGGCGGAGATACCAAAATGCTGATGCTGGCCGATAATATCTTCCTCTGGGTTGCCTCCATTCCGCTTGGAATTTTGGCGGGTCCGATTCTGAACCTGCCCGCCTTCTGGATCTATTTTGCGTTGAAGATCGATCAGGTGCTGAAGGCGATCTGGTGTATTGTGCGGCTGCGCAGCGGGAAATGGATTAAAAAAATCCGCTCGGAGCGGGAGCTGGAAGCGGAAGCAAAATAATAAAATCCGAGGGATCGGCATGCCGATCCCTCGGAATTTTTGTTTATTCAAAGCTATGATAATAGAGCACCATTTCCTCCGCCAGGGAGCGTCCTTCTTCCGCAAGAACGGTTTCGGAGGCGTTCAATTTAACCAGCGCCTCATAGCGCCGTGCACGGTTGATCAATTGAGAGGGACAGCGCCGATCGGAGGGCAACCGCTCGCGGCTGTGCGCCACAAACCATTCGTAATGCCGCTCCAAAAGCTCGTCCTCTTCCTCCTCTAAGGAATCGCTTTCGCGCCGAAAATAAAGCTCGGCAATCACGTCGTCCGAGGCCTCAAAGGCAGGCTCAAAGGGACGGATATAGGTGTCCCAAACTGCCAGCTCTTCTTTGGTCAGCAGCTTCCGGCGCTCGGCTTCGTCCTGCACTGCATCGTGCAGCGTTCCGATGCGGGTTAAGGCGGTGGTCAGCGTATCATACTGCTGTACCACTCGCTCGGCATCCTCGCGTGACCAATCCATTTTATATTTCTCGAAATAAGGCTGGTCCAAAATGGGCCGGTATTGAATCGTTAAATTGCCGTTCTCGGTTTCCTCAAACAGCTTTAAAACGTATTCCTGCGGGCTGCAGCTGTTGCGGGTTTCTTCGTTCATGATGATTTCCTCCTGCGCTTAGTTCTTACAGCAGCCTTTGTTTTATAAAAAACGACTGTTTTGATGGTTTAAGTATAGTCGATTCGGGGAAGGAAGTCAATCCCGATTTTAAAATGCTTCTTTTCCGATGAAGCAATGGGTTTCGGTGTCGGGGTTGAGTATTAAGCCACGCATATGATCGGAGGCTTCCATGTATGCAACAATATCGTTGATGGTGAACAAGCCGACGTGCAGCGTTTTATCGTGCCCATATACCTTTAAATATTGGTCGAGGCCGGTGAAGCATAAAAAGAAGGAATCGTCGCCGATGCTGCCGGTGGCGGGATACATCGTCTTGGGGGCGGCGCTTTCTTCAAAATGATAGCCCTCGCTGCCTGCAATGCGGGAAGCATCCCACCATTCCGTATCAACGGTCAAACGGTTGGTGGTATTGTCCTTCACCCATGCCAGATTCTCCATTTGCTCCATCGTCATATTTTGGCAACGGTAAACGATCGACTCAATGTTCAGCTTATTCGCGGCCATAGAGGTGCAATGGATGGCGCGGTCGTTTTCAAATTCGTTGGCCGCATCGTATCGGATGGGAACGATATAAACGGTTCGGATCACTTCGTTCCGTAAAGCTAAAAAGGCTTTTTGGATCTCCTCCTGCGGCGCTTGGTTGTTGGAAAGTGTTTTGTAGGCGGTGATGAGGGCGGGGATCTTTTCGCCGTAAATGCGGTCGTTGTTCACCCGGCCATCAAATTGCTCGTAAATGGCAGAGAGCCGAATCAGCGAGGTAGACGGCGCTTGATCGACCGCCGCAGTGTCCGAGGTGTTTTGTTTTTTCGATTTGCTGAATAATCCCATGGCGTTTCTCCTTTGGGTGGTTTTATTTCATTATATCATATTTTCATTGTTTATCAACACAATGCGGTTGATTTTTTTGGAATGTGGTTTTCCTCCACGGAGAGGATGAAAAACGGGCAAGTTTTATGCAACCGCTCGGGGATGGCGATTCGGGATGCCGCAGGTTCTTTTTTACGAACTGAAAAAGAAGGAGGTAGACATAGCGTCTACCTCTTTTTTGGTCGGAGTGACAGGATTCGAACCTATAGCCGCAAGCGATGCAAGCATCGCCTACGGCAAAGCGGCGGATGCCTCCCAAAGAATTTGGGAGTACCGGTCTCCGCTTATTTCTAGCCATTTCCGCCCCTTTCCGCTCGCAAACACATCCTTTCCGGCACTCTTACCTCCACTGTTTCCGTGTACGCCGGTCGTGTCTGTAGGATAAACTGTGGTCAAGTAAAACACCCCGAATGCAGCTCTCGCCGCATCCGTGGTGTTTTTTGTCGTCTGTATGGGAA
>JAFQKO010000196.1 GCA_017396865.1 Clostridia bacterium
ATTTGATCATCTCCCGAATCTATTTTAATATTTATAGGAAAGAAAGTAAAGAATTTTATGAAAAAAACTTTACTTTACCCTTTAAGTTTGATATTATATTAAATTGAATCAGTATAAGGAGTGAGTCATCATGAATATCGCTGTACTATTTGGCGGAAAATCCTCTGAGCATGAAGTTTCCCGCAGCTCGGTTTGCAACGTTCTGAACCTGCTGTGCAATGAAAAATATAACGTTTATCAAATCGGTATTACCAAGGAGGGCGCTTGGTATCTCACCAATGCAACCCTTGAAGAGATCAAAAGCGGTGCGTGGGAAAACCGCACCGACAATGAGCCTGCGTGGGTATTGCCCGATCCTTCGGTGAAGGGAATGCGTACCGCAAGCGGCAGGGTGATCCCTCTGGACGTCGCTTTTCCCGTATTGCACGGCAAGAACGGGGAGGATGGCTCTATGGCGGCCTTGTTCCAGCTGGCGGGAATCCCTCAGCTGACGACCTCCATGACCAGCGCAGCCAACTCGATGGATAAGGGCTTAACCAAGCTGATCTGCGATAAGGCAGGTATCCCGCAAGCGGCCTGGACGATGGTGTACCGCACCGAGCTTGCCGATATGGATGCTGCCGTTGCCAAGATCGAGGCAGCCTTGCCCTATCCGATCTTTGTGAAGCCCGCCAGCGCGGGCAGCAGTGTAGGGATCAGCAAATGCGTGGATCGTGCATCCCTTGAAAAGGGCTTGCTGGCTGCCGCCGAGCATGATTTCAAGATCGTTTTGGAAGAAACGATCGTCGGGAAGGAAATCGAGGTTGCGGTTCTCGGTAATGAGGAGCTGATCGCCTCCGTTCCCGGTGAGATCTGTCCTGCCGCCGAGTTTTATGATTATGATGCAAAATATAATGATGCAGAGTCGCTGCTCTTTATCCCTGCCCGATTGGATGAGGCGGTGCAGGAGCAGGTGCGTAAAGCCGCTTGTGATGTGTTCCGTGCGATGGAATGCAACGGCTATGCCCGTGTCGACTTCTTTGTGAAGGCCGATGGCTCCATCATTTTCAATGAGCTGAATACCATCCCCGGCTTTACCGATATCAGTATGTATCCCAAGCTGATGGCAGCCTCCGGCATCGATGGGGAAGAGCTGATGGAGCGATTGATCGCATTGGCAATGGAGCATGGCGCATGAGGATCGATAAAAATGCACCGATCGGGGTGTTCGATAGCGGGCTCGGCGGGCTGACCGCCCTCGGCCGCCTGCAAAAGGAGCTGCCCTGTGAGAATTTGGTTTATTTCGGCGATACCGCCCGCGTGCCCTATGGGGGGCGGGATAAGGAAACGCTGCTTGCCTTTGCCCGCGGAAATATTGCTTTGCTGCAATCCTATGGCGTCAAGGCGATCCTGGTCGCCTGCGGCACCGTTTCATCGGTGTTGCTGGAGGAAATTAAAGATGATTATGCCATCCCGATGGTGGGCGTGATCGAAAGCGCCGCCACCGCCGCCGCGCAAGCAACGGTCGGCGGCAGGATCGGTATTTGGGGCACCGCCGCCACCATCAAGGCGGGCGCCTATGCCAAGCGCTTGGAGGCGCTGGGCTATTTCGATACCGTTTCGGTGCCCTGCCCCGAGCTGGTTCCGCTGATCGAGGGCGGCAAAACCGACCCCGCCGATCCCGCGGTTCGGGCGGCGGTGGAAAAGTATCTTGCCCCCGTGCTGGCGGCAAAATGCGATACCTTGATTTTGGGCTGCACCCATTATCCGTTGCTTGCCGATGCCATCCGTGCGGTGGCGGGCGAGGGGCTGAACCTCATTAATTCCGGCGGCGAAAGCATTGTTACCCTGCGTACCGTGCTGGAGCAGAGAGATCTTCTGCGGGACGAGGGTGTGGGCGAAACCCGCTACCTGGTGAGCGGCTCGGTCGCGGATTTTGAGCGGCAGGGCGGCACCTTTTTGGGAAAGGATCTTTCGGGAAAGGTGGCGCAGCAGTATGCCGAGTAAAAAAGTCAAGCTAACCATCTTTACCGAGCAAAAGCTCGGCGATCAGCGGGAAAGCGACCAAAGCGAGGCGCAGGGTGAGCTTTACCTCAAGGAGGGGAGCACCCACCTGCTGTATCAGGAGGGCAAGACCAAAACCCATATCCGCATCAGCGGTGATACCGTCCACGTGCACCGCTTGGGGGAGCTTTCGGGTGACCTTTGGTTTGTGGAGGGGGATGAGCGGGATACCCGCTATGAGACGCCCTACGGTCGGATGCTGCTGACGATTAAAACCCACCGCATTCGCTGGGATGCCAAGGCGCTGCGCTTGAATATTCGCTATAATATATTAACCGACGGCGAGCTCGTCAGTATGAATGAAATGACAATAAAAATGAAGGAACTGTAAAACAATGAAAAACCCTGTCAACGAAATGAAAGTGAAGATCGAAGGCCTGCTGCTGGAAAGCTATAAGACCTGCGTGGCCGAAGGCCTTCTGCCCGAGGCGGAGCTGCTCCCCTTTGATATCGAGCAGCCCAGAGAGGTAAAAAACGGCGATTTTTCCAGCAACTTTGCCATGAAGAACGTGCGCGTTCTGAGAAAGGCTCCCGCCATGATCGGTCAGATGCTGCTGGAGCACCTGCCTGCCTGCGCTGAAATCGAGCGTGCAGAGGTGGCGGGCCCCGGCTTTTTGAATTTCTATCTGAGCGGCGCTTATTTTGCAGAGGTTGCCGCCACCGCCGCCGCCCTCGGCGCAGACTACGGTAAGACCAACCGCCTCAACGGCGAAAAGATCATGGTGGAGTTTGTTTCGGCCAACCCCACCGGCCCGATGCATATGGGTAATGCCCGCGGCGGTGTGGTCGGCGATAGCCTTGCCAACGTATTGGCTTGGGCGGGTGCCGACGTGCATAAGGAATTCTACGTCAATAACGCCGGTAATCAGGTCTCTTTGTTCGGTCTTTCGCTGTATACCCGCCTGCAGCAGCTGCTCTATGGCGAGGATTCGGTCGAATTCCCCGAAAACGGCTACCATGGCGATGATATCAAGAAGCTGGCTGCCGCCTATCTGGAGGCGCATCCCGAGGCCGCCGAGGAAGCAGAGGACGTGGTTACTCCCAAACTGATCGCCTACGGTCTGGAAAATAATATCGCCCGCATGAAGAGCGATCTGACCAAGTATAAGATCAACTTTGATGAATGGTTCCTGGAATCCACCCTCCATGAGAGCGGCTACGTGGCGGAGACCGTCAAGCTGCTGGAGGATCGGGGCTGGATGTATGAGCAGGAGGGCGCCAAATGGTTCCGCGCCACCGAGTTCGGCTGCGAAAAGGATGAGGTTTTGGTCAAGGCCAACGGCTTCTATACCTACTATGCCGTGGATATCGCCTATCATCGCAATAAGTTTGAGAAGCGTCGGTTCGACCGCTGTATCGACGTGTTCGGCGCCGATCACCACGGTCATACCCTGCGCTTTAAGGCTGCTATGGCCGCAATCGGTCAGGATCAGGAAAAGCTGCAGTTCGTTTTGATGCAGCTGGTGCGGCTGATGAAGGACGGCGAGCCCTTCCGTATGTCCAAGCGTACCGGTAAGAGCATCACCCTTTCCGATCTGCTGGATGAGATTCCCGCCGATGCCGCCCGCTTCTTCTTTAACCTGAATCGGTGCGACAGCGCCATGGATTTCGATCTCGACCTTGCCCTGAAGCAGGATAACGAGAATCCCCTCTATTACGTTCAGTATGCCCATGCCCGTATTTGCAGCATCATCCGCACGATGGCAGAGCTGGGCGTGACCTATCAGGGCGGCGAGGTAGAGGCTTCGTTGTATCAGAGCGAGGAGGAGCGTGCGCTGATTCGTGCCGTTGCCAACTTCCCCGAGGAGATCGTCGGCTGTGCCGAGCAGCTGGAGACCTCCCGCCTGACCCACTACGTGATGCAGGTGGCAGGATGCTTCCACAGCTTCTATAATGCTTGCCGTATCAAGGGCGAAGCGCCTGCGGTGCGGGATGCCCGCTTGACCCTTTGCGTGGCCGCTAAGAATACCATCGCCAATGCGCTGGCTGTGATGGGCATTGATGCCCCCGAGAAAATGTAATGCCCTGGTTGATATTGATTGCAGCGTTGCTGCTTCTGCTTTTGGCACTTTTCATCCTATATAATAATAGGTTCATTGTTCGCTCCTATACCGTTGAAACCGAAAAGCCGATCGGGGAGAAGAGGATCGTTTTGCTCTCGGATCTGCATAATAAGGTCTACGGAGAGGGTAACCGCCCGCTTTTGGACTGTATCGATGCGCTGAAGCCCGATCTGATCGTGATCGCGGGAGATCTGGTGGATAAGCGCCGCCCCAAGATTTCCGTTGGCGTTGCCTTTGCGGAAGGGTGCGCGGAAATTGCGCCCACCTACTATGTTTGCGGTAACCATGAGCGGGAGCGGGATAACTTTGATGAGATCTGCGCTAAGCTGAAGGCAACCAAGGTGCTGCGTAATGAATATACCGAGGTGTGCGGCCTGCACCTGATGGGGATAACCGACCACCATGAGCTTCCCTTTGAGGAGCCTTCTGCGGTGCTGGAGGAATTCGAAAAGCTGGAAGGCTATAAGATCGTGGCCGTTCATCGCCCTGCCGATTTCTTTTCGGAAATGGAGATCCGCACCCATAACGTGGATCTGCAGCTTTCGGGCCATACCCATGCGGGGGTCGCCCATATCCCGTTCGGCGGTGCGGTGTTTGCCCCGGGCGAGGGAATTCTGCCGAAATATTCCCAAGGAATGTTTGAAGAGCAGGGAACAACCCTGATCGTCGGCGGCGGACTTGGGAATACGAAGCTGCCTATCCGCCTCTTCAATTTCCCCGAAATTGTAGAAATTTCAATAAAAACGAAAAAAACACTTGCAAAATAAAAAATAGTATGGTATGATACTATGGCATGAAAACGGATAGTCCTCTGCAGATTGCTCGCACGAATGTCCGATATTATAAGGAGGAACTGTAAAATGGATTTGTTGAAAGCAGTTACAAATGAGCAATTAAAAAGCGAAGTCCCTGTTCTGAACGTTGGCGACACCGTTCGTGTCAGCGTTAAGATCAAAGAGGGTAACAAAGAGCGTATTCAGGCTTTTGAGGGTACCATTATTTCCAAGCATAATAATGGCATTTCTTCCACCTTCACCGTTCGCCGTGTAGCATACGGTTGCGGCGTGGAGAGAACCTTCCTGGTTCATTCCCCCAACGTTGCCAAGGTTGAGCTGATCCGTAGCGGTAAGGTTCGCCGTGCAAAGCTCTATTATCTGCGTGATCGCGTTGGTAAGGCTGCCCGCGTAAAGCAGAAGGTTTAATCGCAAACCAAAAGAGTCCCGAAATTCGGGACTCTTATTTTTTTGAAAATAATGCTTGACAAGCCGTTTGCTTAATGTTACAATATTAAACTGTATCATAATGGAAAAATAGCGCTTGAAAAGCGATTTAAATGTAGAAATTTTCCAAAAATTTCGCGTTTTTATCGTGCAAAACAGAGAATTTTTCTTAATATTAAGGAAACGGAGTGATTGATTGATGCCGAGAGAGAAAGTCTTGGGCAAAAACACAAGAATGAGCTTCAACAAGATCGATGAGATCTTGGAGATGCCGAACCTCATTGAGATCCAGAAGAATTCCTATCAATGGTTTTTGGACGTGGGTCTGAAGGAAGTCTTTGAGGATGTTTCTCCCATTACGGATTATTCCGGCAATCTTGTGCTGGACTTTTTGGATTTCAGCATGAATGAGCCCCCCAAGTACAGCGTGATCGAATGCAAATCGCGCGACACCACCTATGCTGCCCCCATTCAGGCCTTGGTTCGGTTGACCAATAATGAAACCGGCGAGCTGAAGGAGCAGGAGATCTATATGGGTGATTTTCCGCTGATGACCGAAAGCGGCACCTTTGTGATCAACGGTGCGGAGCGTGTCGTTGTATCTCAGCTGGTTCGTTCCCCCGGTATTTACTATGCCAAGGAGCTGGATAAGGGCGGTAACCCCCTCTATAAAACGCAGGTTATTCCCAATCGCGGTGCCTGGCTGGAATATGAAACCGATTCCTTTGATGTGATCTATACCCGCATCGATAAGAACCGTAAGCTGCCCATCACCACCTTTGTGCGAGCACTGGGTTATTTTGCAGCCCGTGATAACTATAGCCCCTTCTGCCATATGGATCTTGGCCAAGAGGCCACCATCACCGATCTGTTCGGTGCAGGCCCCTTCATTGTTAAGACCTTGGAGAAGGATACGGCCCACAACATCAACGAAGGCCTGATCGAGGTCTATAAGAAGCTGCGTCCCGGTGAGCCTGCCGCTGTTGAAAGCGCCGTTACTCACATGACCAACCTCTTCTTCGACGATAAGCGCTATGATCAGTCCCGCGTGGGTATTCATAAATATAATATGAAGATGGCGCTCGCCGAGCGTCTGGTTCATCATGTCACCGCCGAGCCCGTTATCGCTCCGATGACCGGTGAGCTGCTGGCAGAGGCCGGCGTGAAGATCGACCGCGCTTTGGCGCAGGTGATCGAGGATGCCGGTGTATTCAACGTTAAGCTGCAGGTTGGCGATACCGTTATTAACGTATTCTCCAACGGCATGGTTGATGCCTCTAAGTTCCTGTCCTTCGATCCGATGGAGTGCGGCCTCAATGAGCGCGTTCGCTTCACCGTGCTGAAGGAGATTTTGGAAAGCTGCGAAACCGAGGAGCAGATCAAGGAGCAGTGCAACCTGCGCCGCTTCGAGCTGATCCCCAAGCATATCATCGTCGACGATATGATGGCTACCGTCAGCTACCTGATCGGTTTGACCTACGGTATCGGTACCGTGGACGATATCGACCATCTGGGCAACCGCCGCATCCGCGGTGTCGGTGAGCTGCTGCAGAACCAGTATCGTATCGGCTTCGCCCGTATGGAGCGCACCATCAAGGAGCGCATGAGCCTGCAGGATACCGAGTCTGTAACGCCTCAGGCGTTGATCAACGTCCGTCCTGTTGTGGCCGCCATTAAGGAATTCTTCGGTTCTTCTCCGCTGTCTCAGTTCATGGATCAGAATAACCCCCTGGCCGAGCTGACCCATAAGCGCCGTCTTTCCGCGCTGGGCCCCGGCGGCTTGAGCCGTGACCGCGCAGGCTTCGAGGTCCGCGATATTCACTATACCCACTATGGAAGAATGTGCCCGATCGAGACCCCTGAAGGTCCGAACATCGGTCTGATCTCCTATCTGGCCTCCTATGCCCGTATCAATGAGTACGGCTTCATCGAGGCTCCCTACCGCCGTGTAGAGAAGGATACCGGCCGCGTTACCGACGAGATCGTGTATATGACCGCCGATGTGGAAGATGCTTATACCATTGCTCAGGCCAATGAGCCGCTGGATGAAAACGGTTGCTTTGTCCGTGAGCGTGTAACCGCCCGCCGCCGCGATGAGATCATCGAGGTTGAGGGTAAGTATATCGATTTTGTCGACGTTTCTCCCCGTATGATGGTTTCCTCCGCTACCGCGATGATTCCCTTCCTGGAGAACGACGAC
Source organism: Clostridia bacterium (assembly GCA_017396865.1). The sequence goes on from JAFQKO010000196.1 coordinate 7,527, forward strand.
GCAAACCGTGCCCTGATGGGTGCGAACATGCAGCGTCAGGCTGTGCCCCTGCTCCGTCCCGAGGCTCCCGTTGTCGGAACCGGTATGGAGTATAAGATCGCCCACGATAGCGGCGTTTGTATCGTTTCCAAGCGCGCAGGTACCGTTGAGTCCGTTTCTGCCGATAAGATCGTTGTCAACGTCGGCGGCGGGGAAAAGGATGAGTATGAGCTCACCAAGTTCCTGCGCTCCAACCAGGGCACCTGCATTAATCAGAAGCCCATCGTCAGCGTTGGTGAGGTCATCGAGGCAGATCAGATCATTGCCGACGGCCCCTCCACCCAGAACGGTGAAATCGCTCTCGGCCGTAATATGCTGATCGGCTTTATGACCTGGGAGGGTTATAACTACGAAGATGCTGTTCTGCTGAATGAGCGTTTGGTTAAGGAAGACCTGTATACTTCTATTCATATTGAAGAATATGAGATCGAGGCCAGAAGCACCAAGCTTGGCCCCGAAGAGATCACCCGCGACGTTCCCAACGTGGGCGAGGATGCCCTGAAGGAGCTGGATGCAACCGGTATCATCCGTATCGGTGCCGAGGTTCATTCCGGCGATATTCTGGTCGGCCGTGTTACCCCCAAGGGTGAAACCGAGCTGACCGCAGAAGAGAAACTGCTCCGCGCCATCTTCGGTGAGAAGGCACGCGAGGTGCGTGATACCTCTCTGCGTGTACCCCACGGTGAATACGGTACCGTTGTGGACGTTAAGATCTTCACCCAGGACAACAGCGATGAGCTGTCGCCCGGCGTTAATAAGGTGGTTCGTGTCTATATCGCCCAGAAGCGTAAGATCAGCGTCGGCGATAAGATGGCAGGCCGCCACGGTAATAAGGGTGTTATTTCCCGCATCCTGCCGCAGGAGGATATGCCCTTCCTGCCCGACGGTACTCCGCTGGATATCGTTCTGAACCCCTTGGGCGTTCCCTCCCGTATGAATATCGGTCAGGTTCTGGAGGTTCACCTCGGCTATGCCGCCAAGGCACTCGGCTGGAAGGTGATGACCCCTGTTTTCGACGGTGCTGTTGAAAGCGATATCCGCAACTGCCTGAATATGGCAGGGAAGCGGGAGGACGGTAAGACCATTCTGTATGATGGCCGCACCGGTCTGCCCTTCGATAATCCGGTAACCGTTGGTTATATGTACTTCCTCAAGCTGCATCACTTGGTTGATGATAAGATCCATGCCCGTTCCACCGGTCCGTACAGCCTTGTTACCCAGCAGCCGCTCGGCGGTAAGGCTCAGTTCGGCGGCCAGCGCTTCGGTGAAATGGAGGTTTGGGCGCTGGAAGCATACGGCGCCGCATCCACCCTGCAGGAGATCCTCACCGTTAAGTCCGACGACGTTGTCGGCCGTGTGAAGGCCTTCGAGGCGATCGTGAAGGGCCAGAATATTCCCGAGCCCGGTATCCCCGAATCCTTTAAGGTTTTGGTGAAGGAGCTGCAGTCCTTGGGTCTGGACTTCAAGTGCCTGGATCAGAATATGGAGGAGATCGACCTGCGCGATTCCTTCGAGGATGACGACGACATTTATGAGGCCCGTTTCCGCGCGAGAGCGAAGGACGGTGCCGATATGGAAAGTATGTTTGACGATGACGAGCCCGCTGATGAAAATGAGGCAGATGCTGCCGCAGAGGATGAGGCGGACGGCGATTTCGGCGACTGGTCCGACGAAGAAAGTCAGGACGATCTGCTCGGCGAGGATGCTGAGGCATCGGATGAAGAGGACGATCTTGTCCTGTTCGACGATTAAGCTGAGCGGAAAATAGTTCGAAAGGAGTCAAGATATTTAATATGGAATTTAATACTTTTTCAGCCGTGAAAATCGGTCTTGCTTCCCCCGATAAGATCCGCGAGTGGTCTTACGGTGAGGTTACCAAGCCCGAAACCATCAACTACCGTACCTTGAAGCCCGAAAAGGAAGGTCTTTTCTGCGAAAAGATCTTCGGGCCCACCAAGGATTGGGAGTGTCATTGCGGCAAATATAAGAGAATCAAGTTTAAGGGTAAGATCTGCGAAAAGTGCGGCGTTGAGGTCACCAAGGCCAAGGTTCGCCGTGAGCGGATGGGCCATATCGAGCTGGCCGCCCCCGTATCCCACATTTGGTACTTTAAGGGCATCCCCGCCCGCATGGGCCTGATGCTGGAGGTTTCTCCCAAGGATCTGGAGAAGGTTCTTTATTTCGATTCTTATATCGTTACCGATCCCGGTAATACCCCGCTGATGAAAAAGCAGATCCTCAGCGATACCGAGTACGCTCAGTATAAGGAGCGTTATGAGGACGATTTCACCGCGATGATGGGTGCCGAGGCCATTCAGCTGCTGCTGAAGGAAATTGATTTGGATGAGCTTGCCGTTGAGCTGAAGGAAGAGCTGGAAACCGCAACCGGCCAGAAGAAGAGCCGCCTTGTTAAGCGGGTCGAGGTCGTAGAGGCCTTCCGTCTCTCCGGTAACCGTCCCGAGTGGATGATTATGGATGTCATCCCCGTTATTCCCCCCGAAATCCGTCCGATGGTTCAGCTGGACGGCGGCCGCTTTGCCACCTCCGACCTGAACGATCTCTATCGCCGCGTTATTAACCGTAATAACCGCTTGAAGAGACTGCTGGAGCTGGGCGCTCCCGAGGTCATTATCCGTAATGAGAAGCGTATTCTGCAGCAGGCTGTGGATGCTTTGATCGATAACGGCCGCCGCGGCCGTCCCGTCACCGGCGCCAATAACCGTGCCCTCAAGTCCCTCAGCGATATGCTGAAGGGTAAGCAGGGTCGCTTCCG
>JAFQKO010000022.1 GCA_017396865.1 Clostridia bacterium
AGAGGATCGCCGCCTCCATGCCGCCGATACCGCCGCCGATCACGGCGACCTTCTTGGCCTTTTTGGCAGGCTGAACGCTGTATTTCTTGGACTGCATCGTTTCGGGGTTGAGGGCGCAGCGGGCCAAGCCCATGGTATCGGTGAGATCCTGCGTATTGGCATGGCCCTTGGAGGAGGAAAAGTTGAAGCAACCGCTATGGCAGCAGATGCAGGGCTTGATATCCTCCGGCCGCTCCTCGATCAGCTTGGTGACCCATTCGGGATCGACCAAAAACTGCCGTGCAATCCCGACCGCGTCGATCCGACCCTCGGCCACCGCCTCGGCGCCCACGTCCGGCTCCATACGTCCGGCGCAAACCACCGGGATATCGACGAATTTCTTAATATGTGCCACATCCTCCAGATTGCAGTTTTGCGGCATATACATGGGGGGATGCGCCCAATACCAGGAGTCGTAGGTACCGTTATCGGCATTGAGCATATCGTAGCCTGCGTCCTGCAGATACTTGGCGGCACGCTCGGATTCCTCCATGCCTCTGCCCACCTCGGTATACGCCTCGCCGGGCATGGCGCCTTCGCAGAAGCCCTTCATCTTGGACTCCACCGAATACCGCAGCGATACGGGATAATCGGCACCGCATTCGGCCTTGATGGCCTTGACCACCTCGGCAGCGAAGCGATAGCGGTTCTCAAAGCTGCCGCCGTATTCGTCGGTTCGTTTATTGAAGAATTCAATGGCAAACTGATCCAGCAGATAGCCCTCGTGCACCGCATGCACCTCCACACCGTCCACCCCTGCGTCCATGCAGAGCTTGGCGGTCTTGGCAAAGGCCTCGATGATCTCGTGGATCTGCTCCACCGTCATCTCGGGGCAGGTAATGTCGTGCGCCCAGCGGGAGGGCTGGGGGCTGGGGCTTGCCAGCTCATGGGAGGTATCGAGGATCGGCTTCAAAATGGCACGGGTCAGCCGATTCTTATGAAGCGGCGCCACCAGCTCGGTGATCGCCCAGGAGCGACCCATCCCCGCCGTCAACTGCACAAACAGCTTGGCGCCGGTCTTATGGAGGTCATCCATAAACTCCTTGAGCTCCTCAAACATCTTGGGATTCTTCCAAAGCCACTTGCCCCAGAAGGTATCCCGCAGGGGAGCAATGCCGGGGATGATCAGACCCACGTTATTGTTTGCCCGCTCCAAAAAGAGCTTTGCCGCCTCTTTATCAAAGTGGCAGCCGCCCAGCTCAAACCAGCCAAACAGCGAGGTGCCGCCCATCGGGCACATCACGATACGGTTTTTGATCTCAACGTTGCCGATCTTCCATGGGGTAAACAATGCTTCATACTTTGCGTCCATAGAATTTCTCCTTTTTAAGAAGTTGATTTTTCAATATTTTTTATATTATACCAAATTTTGCGTAAAAAGTCAATTAAGAGAGCATTAAAAAAAGAGGCAAACGCCTCCTTTTTTAATGGTTTAGAACAGATCCCAATCGTCCTCACCGTCGTAAACCGTTCCGTTATAGCGAATGCCCCATCGCATATCGGCATCCACGTAAACAACGTCGGTCCACTTATTCATATAATCCACCTCAAAGCCCACCGCAACAACACTTCCGTCGCTTCGGATTCCGACCGTGGACATATTACCGGCCGAGATTCCGACGATATCCGCCCAAGTACTTACCTCCTGCTCTCCGTAGGAGTTTTCCAGCGGATTCGTTCCCGCTGTCACAACAGTTCCGCCCGTTTTCAACCCGACAACGTGAAACCGTCCTGCAGAAACCGAGACCAAATCGTTCCAGCCTGCGGCATCCATCACGTCAAATTCGCCGGCCACGTAGACCGATCCATCGTTTTTAAGAGCGATCACGTTTTGATCGTATACAGACAATTGCTTGACGTTTTTCCATCCGTAAACAGCAGCCGCGTTCCTTCCGGTCGCAACCACATCGCCGTTTTGTTTGAGACCGTAAAGCGTGCCGTCTCCCGAATCAACGAATTTGATATTCGTAAAGGCCGAAAGATCCCAGCCGAGTTCTTTTGCATCGTTTTCATACGTTGAATACAACTTGACACTGCCATCCTTCTTGACTCCGACTACAATGTCATAATCATAGGATCCAACTGAAACGAAATCCTCCTGCAGCGAGATAAGCCGTTCGGCAAACTCCTCTCTCGATGAATGCGCTTTTACAAAAAGCGTTCCATCCGATTTCAAAGCAACCCTTACTCCGTTTGAATAATACCCGGCTCCGGACAATCGCCCTTCATAGCTTAACACCTTATCTACAGTGCGCTTGTCATAAATGGAAGCAAGTTGCGCTTTATCCAAGGCAGTCTTGACGGGCGCGAGCAGAGTAGACTCAACCGTCAACGATTCCGAAAGGCTTTCCTCAAATGTTGCAGTGTCAAATTGGCTGTAGCGGAACGAATTTGTATAAATCTCCCCGCTTCCGTCCGGCGCAACGGCCATATCATATTCCATGCCGCAAAAATAGCCGTCCTCATTCACATAGAGGCGAACAGCAACCGGTTTATTAATGTCCGACCCGTCCACGTTGCTGCAGCACAACTCGCCGGTCATTATATAATTCAAATCCCCGTGGGTCATCATATACTCAAAATGATAGAGACCGTCTCCATCCGCAATTGGCTTGGTATCTGCCTTAAGATAGTGGCTTAGATCCTGATGCTGCGCAACGGTTATCGGATATGAAAACATGGCGGGTATGGAATCTGATTGCTTGCATTCCATAACGATGCTTGTCTCGCCCTGCTTTTGCATTCCGGATTTCGTTTGGCACAAGACACCGTTTTCAGAGCGAACTATCACGTACTCCCGCTTTGCCATGCAGAGGGTATCAGATTGCTTGATCATGCCGGTTACGTCCATCCGAACGGAATGAACTCCTTCCGTTTTTTCTGCAGCAGAAGAAACAAACTCTACCGCATTTTCCACCACTAATTCGCCGTCTCCGCCGCAACCGGAAAGCATCCCGATCAGGCAGCAAAGAATCATCAAAAAGCCTACGATACGTTTCATTCTCATTCCCCTTTCGATTCTCGTATGCAACCACATTATATCTGTATTACAGATAAATGTCAATATCTTTATTACAGATACTGCATAATAATCTATGAGGTGATGAGAAATGCAATTCAAAAATCTGCGCGCCATTCGGGAAGATCGGGATATTCGCCAAAAAGAGGTTGCAAAATATCTCAACGTTTCGCAAAACACCTATTCCCAGTATGAAACCGGTGTGATCTCTCTGACAGCGGAAGTATTGATCAAGCTTTCCGACTACTACAATGTCAGCATCGACTATCTGCTGGATCGAACCGATAATCCCAAAATGCAAAAATAAACCGAGGGCAAAAGCCCTCGGTTGATCTTTACAGTAATTTTTCCAAGGTTTCGCCCTCGGCGATATAGTGGTCGGCAATTTGGGCAAGCTCTTCCTGCCCGAAGTTGTTGGGATCGAAGATGCCGACAACCGGGAAGCCCGCCGCCTTGGCGGTCTTGGCTGCCAGAAGGGAATCCTCAAAGATCCAGCTTTCCTCGATGGGAAACCCGCAATATTGCTGCGCCTGCAGGTAGATATCCGGCTGATCCTTCCCCTTGCCGAGATCGGCGCAGGAAAAGACCTCTTCTACGTATGGCTCCAGCCCACAGCTCTTCATGGCGATCCGAATCTGCGATTTGACGGTTGCCGAGGCGATGCAGATCCGCACGCCGCGCCTTTTCAGCTCCGCCAAAAACTCCAAAACACCCGCCTTGGGCTTAACGGAGGTTTCGTAGAAGTCGCCCAGCATTGCGTGGGAAACGGCAACCACTTCTGCGCTGTTTTCACCCATGCCACACTTCGTATGCAGGCATTCGCCCACCTGCTCCATCGTCATGGTGCGCACCGCCTTATCCACCTCAACGGGCGGGCAATAATCGGGATCGTTATAATATTTCTTGCCCATCTCGCGCCAATAATACTCCCAAAACCAAAGGGAATCCACCAAGGTACCGTCCAAATCAAAGATTGCCGCTTTCATTTTTCTCTCCAATCAGCTCCGAAAAGTCGGTAATATAACCGTCGCAAATCGCCTTCATCGCCTCGGCATCCTCGGCGGAGGAGGGATCGTATACGCCGCAGACCTTCATCCCCGCCGCCTTGGCGGTTCGGTCGGCGTTGATGTTATCATCGAGGAATAAAACCTCCTCCACCGCAACCCCCATCCGCTCGGCGGCCATCTGATAGATGGCGGGATCGGCCTTGGTGGTATTGAAATCCTCGCAGGACCAGACGTTTTCAAAGAGATCAAACAGCCCCAGCCGCTTCAGGCAGGCATCCAAGGTGAGGTGTGGGCTGGCGGTCAGCACGTTCAAATGCGCGCCCCGCGCCTTCAGCGCCTTCAGCGTTTGCTCGACGTTGGACTTGGCGGGGATCCGATGCAGATACCCCTCCAGCATATATTCCTTGGCAAGGCGGGCGGTTTCCTCCACCGAAAGCTTCAAGCCGATGGTGCGGAAATACTCTGCCGCACCGTTGATGCCCAGCGGGGTCATGATCCGAACCACGTCCTCCCCGTAGGCAACCTGATTTTCATCCAAAATCCGCAGCATCGCGCCGATATAAACCGGCATGGAGTCCACCAGCGTGCCGTCGAAATCAAATAAATAGTATTTCATTTTTTGCTCCTCACAACAAATTGACCACAACGATCATCACCAACAAATCGACCCAATATGCCGCCAGCACAATCGTGCCGGCAGGCGTTTTCTCCGACCTTGTGCATCCTTTGATCGCCGCAAGCAGGCCGCAGATCCAAGCAAGGCCGAGAAGACACAGCTTCGGGAGCGACCCCAAAAAGAAGCCGGCTATCCGAATGAAGGCGATGTCGCTTTCCCTGATCGCGATTTCCGCCGCGATGCCGCAACCATAAAAGATAATTCCGATCAACAGCAAAAGGGCAAGCTGCGACCAAAAGCTCCAGCACCGCGCCATTGCCTTCGGCGGCTCAATGCTCCAAGCCCGATGAAGCTCCAAATACTCCCGCTGCTTGCCTTCCGCCCGCACCGCATTTACGAGCCAGGCGATGAGCAGCGCAACGGCCGCAGCCGCCAACACAATAATTGAACTATTCAGAATAAGCTGCGTCCGTTTGGCCGCAGCGTACTCCGAGGTCGGCTCCCATTTCTCGGTATGAAATTCCCGATCGGTTTCAAAGGCCTGCTGAACGGCTTCTTCCACGGATACGGCTCCCGCCTCCTCCGCCGATACGCCGACTGCAAGCAGGAGCAGCAGGGCAAGAATGCTCAAGATTAACCATGCCTTTTTCATGATCGATCCCCCTTTTCGCCCGCTTCATAATGCTGCTCCAGCCAAAGCTCGAATTTCTTTTTCCGCTTTTTCGCAACAACAAGAAGCACCGTCAGGACAGCGACGATCACAAGCAAGGCCGCCATCAGCAGGGCGCGCAGCGGATTTTTTTCGGTTTCCACTTCCTTTGCGCCCACGTCATAATAGGCCCGAATGCGGGCGGCAGGCCCTTCGGGGCTCGAATGAAATTCCAGATTGACGTAGTCTCCCGCCGTTTCCACGTAGAACTGCATGGATTGATATTGCGTGTATTCCCCATCCCCGCTTTTGGCGATGCACCGAACTCCGTTGCAATCGTAGGCCGTGAATTCCTTGGCCTCGACCTCTCCAAAGCCCTTCACCCGCAAATCCTTCACCTGATAGTTCACCTGAACCACGTTCTCTTCGACCAAAAACGCATTGCGGATGATCAAGGTAAGCACATCGGGCTTATCCGTCTCATAGTCGCCGTGCCTGATGACGATCCTTTCATCGATCTCGAAAACGTAATCGTCCGGCTTCTGCGTATGTAAATTATCGTAGTCATTCAAATAGATCATGCTCTCATTACAGGAAGCCGCTCCAAGCAACACCGCAACGCACAGCAAAATCAATAGGAAACGTTTTTTCATTGCCTTTTCCTTTCCGATCCAATTTGCTTCAGTATATCATATCTGTCGAGCAATTTCAACAGGAAACCCCGATCACTTAAGTGATCGGGGTCATTTCAACGAATTCTCTTTTTTAATCAGTCTCCCGGCGTGTCAAAATAATGAATCGTTTTTTGCCATGGGCAGGCGGGATCGGCGCGGTTAAAGCGGCCGTAGGTCGCCGCGCTCTGGCAGCGGGCGCCGCCGCGGCAAAGGAGCTTCATTTTACATTGCTCGCAGGCGGCGGGGATCTGCTTTTCACGCAGCGCCGCAAAGGTGGGGTCGGTGCAATACACCGCCTCCAGCGTTGTTTCAAAGACCGTGCCGCAGAGGATCGGCAGGCGGCGGCAGGGCATGATATTGCCAAACTCATCCACCGTGATCAGGTGCTCGCCCGCGCTGCAGGAATAAATGCTCCCGCGGGCGCCCTGAAACTGCAGCGCTCGGTTCATCGTCACCTGTGTTTTAGGATAGCGCAGGTGGGCGAGCCACCCGCCCTGCGCCTTTTTCATGGCCTTCAAATATTGCGGGAGGGTTTCCCGATCGATCACCAGCCCATCCAAGGCGGCGCCGTTGCCGATCGGCACCAGCCGATCCGACCATAGCTTGGAGATCCCCCGCCTGCGGCACTCCTTGGCCACAAGCGGCAGAAACCGAAAGTTCTCCCGATTGGCGGTAAAGCTGATCTGCGTACGAATCCCCGCCCGCTCCAATCGCTCGGCGGTGGCAAACACCCGCTCATAATCGCCTGCGGCCCGCAGGGCATTATGGGTGGCGGGGTCTCCATCGATGCTGAGCTGTACGAACGCCACTTGGTTTTTCTTCAGGCGGGCGATCCGCTCCTCTGTTAAAAAGGAGCCGTTGGAGAGCACCCCGAAGGTCAGCTCCCGCCGCTGATCGCCCAGATAATCGAGGATCCGATCGATCTCCCGATGGATAAAGGGCTCACCGCCCGTGAGATTGATATGCCCGCGGCGGGCGGTCTGATGGGCCCGATTATAGCGCCGCCGCAGCGCCTTGAACTGCTCCACCACCCGCACCACGTCCTCATAGGAGAGCGGCTCTGCATCCCCCTCGGTGCGATAGCAATGCTTACACCGCAGGTTACAGTTGCCGGTGATATGAAATTGCAGCAGCAGGCGTTCCCGATTTTCACATTCCATCGTTAATCACCGCAACCGCCGCAGCCGCCGCAACCGCCACAGCCACCGCACCCGCCGCAGCTGCTGCAGCCGCATCCGCTGCCGTCGCTGCTTGCAGATTTTGCCTGCGCTGCCGCCGCCATTGCAAGGTCGGCCGACGCCACGTAGTAAAACAGCTCCTGCGTCACCTGCGGCTTGGGGATCGAGGTTGCATATTTTTGAGGCTCATACCGATACAGCGCATAGGCCCTCAAAAACGTCGTTTGCTCCTCGGGTGTATAATCGGAGTGGTCGTCGATCCGCCGCAGCAGAAGGTCGATATTCTTAAAGTTGACCACCTTAAAGCGAACGATCCGCCCCACGTATTTCTTGGCAAGCTTATCGATCAACCGCTCTGCAAGGGGGCCGCACAGCGCCATCATAAAGCAGCAGAAAAGCAGCAAACACGACAGCGTGCCGATCGGCTTATTATTGTGAATTCCCATGAACAGCTTGAGCAGACCGATCCCCAAAAGCACCGCAAGGATCGACCAAAACAGGATCCGAGCGAGCCGCTTGAGCCATACGATCCGCTTGGCCGCCGCCTTGCCGCCCTCGCTGATATACTCCGGCGCAGGCCGAACGTTCAGCACCGTGTTGCCCAGCGTCGCCTCATCGTTATTGATCGCCCGATAGTCCTCCAGCAGCTTCACGATTCGATGCACCTGCGGATTTTCCTTGCAATAAGCCTCCCGCTCCGCAGGCGAAAGGCGATCCTCGAGCTGCAGCACGTAGTGTGCCGCCGATTGCTCGGTTTTTTCCTTATAAACGTAGCGAATCACCCGATGCAGCCGCGCCTTAAGCAGGTAATAGCCCACCAGCTTAAAGCGGCTGAAGCCCTGCAGCAGCATCAGATCGCTATCGGCATAGATGCGTTTCCGATCCGAAACGGCCGCAATCGCCCCGTAGCAATAGCCAAACGCCGCCACCAACGCAAAGGCGCCCGCAAAGAATCCGACTCCCCATCGGAGAAAGAGCGTAACAAAATCCTCGCCCTTGATCGCCCGCAGCGCCTCAGGAAAGCCTTTTGCACCGCAAATGGCCAGCACAACCGACGCCGCCGAAGCGATCGTTGCGCCCCAAGAAAACAGCGCGGATCTGTTGGTTCGTGCATAGAGCACCACCGCCAAGCCGATCAATGCTGCGTAAAAGCTTGCCATGTCGTCCCATGCCGCGGACATGGACAGCGTTGCCGACAGCAACAGCAGTGAAAGCCCCAGGCTGATCGTTTTGGAGCAGGAGATTCTGCTATCCTCCGACACCCGACCGAGCAGCCAAAGCAGCCAACCGCCGACAGCGGTAAAAAGACCGCACATCACCACCGCAAAGCCAACGTCATCGCCTGTATAGATCATATCAAAGGCGGTACTGACGAACAGAACGCAAACCGCGATCCCCAACCAAAGCAACGCCTTTTTAAGCGCCTTGCCCTTCTTCGGCTCCTTGGCGGGAGCGGGGGCAGACGTTTTCTGCCGCACCGCATCTGTATAAGCAATCCGCTTTGCCGCAGGGTCGTAGACCATCCGTAAGCCACACTTCTCGCAAATATAATACTCACAGCGTTCGTTGCCGTTGAATTTTCTGCCGTCCACGCAGCTCACAAGCTTCATTTCATTTCGACATTGCGTACAAACCATTCTTTAAGATCCTTTATATAAGTATTTTATGGCCGATCTCCCCCACCAGCTCCGCATCGTGGAACAAAATCGGTTGATAGCAGGCCTTGCGGTATTCCGCCACAAAGGCGGCACTTTTTTCGGGATCAACGCTGCTGCCCGTAGGGATCCCCAACCGCAGATTATCGGAAAGGTAGCATTCATCCCCGCAAAGAACGACGGTTTTCGCCGCCCCTTCGATCAATGCAACGGAGGAGCCCGCAGCGTGACCGCCGATATGACAAAACCGCACCCCTTCCGCAAAGCAATATTCCTCCTCAAAGGGCTGCAGCCGTGCCTCAGCGGGCAAAAACCGCTTCGCCCGCTCCACCGCCGCAGCGTGCAGATGCACCGTGGCCTGCGGATAATAGCGCAGCGCATCGGCGTGGTCGTGGTGCGAATGGGTGAGAAAAACGTCGGTGATCTCCTCCCGTCCCACACCGTACGCCTCCAGCACCGCCACAGGGCTTTGGAAGGTATAGAGCGGGTAGCCGGGCATGGTATCGCAGCCCACGTCGATCAGCAGCTTGCGCTCCCCCACCTCCAGCAGAAAAAAGAGCAGTGCGATCGGCCGCTTCTTTTGGCGGTCGCCGTTGGGGAATGCCATCCCCTCGTGAATTTCGGTTGTTCCGTATTGCAGCGCTGTTAATTTCATATCTGCTTCTCCATCGTTACGTGAGGGACACCCTCCTCCATAAATTCCTCGGACACCACGCGGAATCCGAACTTTTCATAAAATCCAACCGCATGGGTCTGAGAATGCATCGTAAGCCGCTTACAGGGCATCGCCCGCGCGATCTCCGCCAAGCTCTGCTCCATCAAAATGCGGCCGTGCCCCAGCCCGTGCCGCAGGGTCAGCACCCTGCCGAGCCGCACCGTTTCGGGGTCGATATAGTAGGCGCGCAGGTAGGCGACCACCGCGCCATCCTCCTCCAAAAAGAGGTGGCGGCTTTGATAGTCCACCCGATCCATGTCCTGGCAGACGATCCGCTGCTCCACCATAAAGACCGCGCATCGGGCACGCAGGATCTCATAGACCTGCTTTGGGGTCAGTTCATTAAAGGTTAGAGATTGAAAGATCATTGAAGGCTCCTATTCAACATCAAATTCATTAAACTGAAAAATAAAACACGGTCTCTGTTCCTCGGTCATGTCAATACCGCTCGTTGTGGTTTCATAGGCGGTGTAGGCATACCCATCACCGCTTTTCGACCAAGAACTATCAATTTCGCCATTATCGCCCCAATCAAATTGATCGTAGTCCGATAAGGTTTCTTCAAAATAATCGTACGTACGGTATACCGCTTTCTCGTAGTCCTCATATGATTTATAATCATCGGAATCTATGATAAACTGCGATATAAACAGATTCTCCCCATCGAGGTACTGAAAGAGAAGCTCGCCCTTCACGCCAAGAAACTCCGCCTCATAGACATCCCAAAACTGACCCTTCGTATAAAGAGACTCTCTGCGTTCATCCGGCTCCCCGTGCAGATCCAAAATATCGCTTCGGGTCGTGGTATCATCCAAGCCCTTGAAATGCTCAGGGACGCTTGGCATAAAGTATAAAATGACCGCAGCGGCCGTGCCGAGCAGGGCTACGGCAATGGTTGCCGCCAAAAACCGAAACGTCCATTTTTTGGAATTGCAACAGTTTATAAACCTTTTCTTTTTGACAAGCGTACACTTTTGCATCAAAAAGGCCTTTACTTCCTCAACGGACGCATTCAAGCTGCTTTTCTCGACGCTAACGCAAAGATTATGGCTCATACGAAGCAGTAAAAAATGCTTGGTTTCATAAAATTTTGTTATTTGATGGTAAAAATATTCCCGTCTGGCGCCATCATTATCGGAAACAACCCGATCCTCATAAAGCTCATATCGAAGGGTGCACTCTTTTCCTTCAGTAATCACCATTCGCTCATAATTAAACTTCATCGACCGTTTCATCCCGATGCACCGCAAGGTCAGCCAAAATACCACAATAAGGCTAATCACCGCCAACATGGGATCATCGACCAAAACAGACAAAGCCACTTCAATGACAATCAAGATCAAGAAAAACAAAACAAACTTCTTCGTGTGATAAAACGATGTACCGCCAATCTCATAAAACAAATCTCTGCTCATCAAAAACTCCGAAACGTAAATAGGAGTTTTTGCCTCTTCAGCCGGTTCCGAAATGGGATTCATATTGTTTTCATTCATGGTTATGCTCCTCCGTAAGATGGATTTTTGATGGTTCTCTTTTGCTTTTTTCAATCAAATATCGGTTATCGTTTAACACCGCTTTGGATTTATTATAGCATAAAAGCGGTGGGAAATCAATGCAAAGCACTGTTTTTATAATTAGTGGCGAAGCCACACCAAACTTATTACCTATTACTTCTTACTTATTACTTCCCCAAAAATCCCGTCCACTTTCGTGAACGGGATTTTTGCGCTCATAGTATAAAAATGCAACTTAAATCCTTTTGATCACAAAATCCTCGTTCGTTTTTAAAAAATACGATTCCTTCGGTAATGTGCAAACTACATCACGAAAATCTACCTCTCCGATACTTTTGGCTTTGATCAAACATCCTCCGTTAAACCCGTCAACCTGCATATGATCAATCGAAATGCGTGAATAATGACAAGCTCTGATCAATTCCTCAGCTGTACTGCCCTCTCTCATATGGATAAAAATATTCTCCATAGTCAATTCAACCTTATTTGACTCGGTTCCGTAAAGTGTCATTGGCATAGAAACGTTGGTTGCCTTGATGTTTTTAAAAGTAATATTCCTCATAGGACGGTAACGCTGCCACGTTTCATTTCCTGAAAAATTATAATGCAAGAAACGATCGGCACCGCAAATCTCGCAGTCCTCTATCACAATATTTCCCGGCTCATCGGGAATGGGAACGGAATAATCAGCATAGTAGGTAAAAAAGCTCAGCATATTATTTCTCGCCCGTTCACTTGTTGCCATCACGCCGGAGGCCTTTTCCTCATTGGTCAGACCACCGCGGAAGGAATATTTTCCGGGGGCATACGCCTTGCAGTTTTTGATAGATACATTTGTTCCGCCAAAACGAAACGCGGAGCAGGAACTGTTCAATATACAGCGTTCCACAAGCACATTCGTATTACCAAATCCGGCAATACAATCGTCACCCGTGTAAAACTCGCAATCCGTAATGGAAATGTTGCGACACACCGCCGCATCAAATCCATCATGTCCCGCTTCCACCTTTACATTTTTGACTGCGATATTCTCGCAAAAAAGCATATTGTGCGCCCAGTTTGCGCTGTTTTTTACCGTATAACCGGAAAAATGGATGTTCTTTACATTGAAAAAGCAAACAGCGTGGGGGCCGCGGTATTCTTCTTCACCGATTGCATCAAAGCAGTTATCCCCGTCGATCACCGAGCCTTCTTCGCCGATGATGGCTACATTTTCTGCGTCAATGGCACGAATCAGGGCGTTGTTCCACCGGCTACCGGGAATCCGCTTGAAACGGTAGCGGCTGTCATTTTCATCGTATTCCGTCTCGCCGTGGATCGTCCAAAGACCAACATACCCAGCATCGGTGATCTGCTCCGGGTTCAGCGGCTCCACAGTATCATGCGCATAGCCGTAATACTCCTCCGGATCACGCACACCTTTCAGCACAGCATTCTTCTGCAAATATAATGTAATATTGGAACGCAATCGAATGCCTCCGGTCAGATAAACCCCCTCCGGAACAATCACTTCGCCGCCGCCAAGGTTAAAGCAGTGGTCGATCGCTGCCTGAATGGCCGTTGTCTGCAGCGTGCCGTCGCACTTTGCGCCAAAATCCTTTATCGATGCAACTGTTTTCATTTTCTTATCCCCTTGTCTTTTATATAAATTATGGTATAATTAAATTATATCACACAATCAGACAAGAAAATATCACGATATTGTACCCATAATATCACTATATTAAACACATGCCGAGGATTGTTGCTTATGCTTGATTTATATGAACAGGTCAGCCACAAAAGCAGAAATAATCTACCAATGAAGATATATAGGACCTCAGGTGTATATCTTCATTGGCACGAAGAATATGAATTCATAATGATTGAAAACGGTTGTGCGCTTTGTGTGATAAACGGCGAGCCGATCGTGTTAAAGCAGAATAGTGTTATTCTGTTGCAGAGCGGAGTTCTCCATATGATACATCCAAGCAGCAATAATATCACAGCAATTGTCGTTTCACCGTCCTTTTGGGCAGATAAAACGGTATTAGAACTGTTTTCCGGGCATATAAACTTTCAGAGCATTTTTGATCATACTGATCCTGTAGACCTCTCGGTCATCGAAATACTGAAATACATCGTTAAAATATACGATGAGCAGTGCTTTGGATACGAGTTTATTATGAAATCAAAATTCACAGAGCTTTTTGCGACATTACTACAAAACGGGCGATTCTCGCACGCACCAAGCCTCGGCAAAAAGCTTCCCGCCGAGTTCAAAAATTTGATGAATTATGTCCACGAACACTATTCCGAAAAAATCTCACTTGATACTTTATCGAGCATTTCTTTTTACAGTAAAGCATATATTATAAAGCTATTTAAAAAATACACCAACCTTACTCCTTCAGAATATATCATACAATATAGATTGAGTATGGCAAAAAGAATGCTCCAAAGCAGTAAGGAAAACAATCTCGATATTGCTCTTGCCTGCGGTTTTAACAGCGAATCCTATTTTATACACATTTTCAAAAAACACTTTGGCATCACTCCACAAGCATATCGCAGCAGAATAAAGAGCACTATTGCGATTCCGATAGAATGAGTCAAAAAAAGACCACCCGATTGGGTGGTCTTTTTTGTCATTCGTGTCCGAAAAAGAACCGGGCGAAAAGCCTGATTTTCTCTAAATTTTCTATAAATAATTATTAATGCGTCAAGGCACATTTGCAAAATAACAAACAATAGCAACAATAGAGAACACTACAAATACAATATGCAGTGCATATTTATCTGAAAAACTAAGAGTATCCCATTGTATATTACCAGGGGTCATTTTTTTATGTGACATACTTTGATGTGCACAATAAATATGTTTCCATTTAAGCAAGACACCAACAATATTGTATACAGACAAAGCAAAAAACGAAATACCTAAATAGAGCACTCTGGCACTGTCGTCGCATCCGACAAAAATAGGAACAAAGAAAGAAATTAAAGGAAAAACAAATCGATTACAATACGCAAGCAATATAATTGTTTTATTGTTGCTATTCCGCATATCATCACCGCCTCCCGTGTATTATAGCACAAAAGCGGCAAAGGGGCAAGGGAAAATGAAATATGGCTTCGCCATATGAAATAATCCTTGCGGATTATGAAATATTTTGCCGTTGGCAAAATGTGAAATAAAATTCGTTCCTTCATATGCCGTAGGCATATTTCATACGCGAA
>JAFQKO010000023.1 GCA_017396865.1 Clostridia bacterium
GACGCCCGTTACCTCGATGGCAACGTTGGCGCCGCCGTTGGTGAGCGCCTTGGCAGTTTCTGCAAAATCGGGCGCATAGGGATCAAGGGCATAGTCGGCGCCCAGTTCCAGCGCCCGCGCCCGCTTTTCGGGAACGGGGTCAACGGCGATGATGGGGGCGGCCCCTGCGCTGCGCAACAGCGGAACGGCGATCTGCCCTAAAATGCCTTGCCCCATCACGATGGCGCTCTCACCCAGTTCCAAGCGGCATTTGCGGATGGCGGCCAGCGGGAAGATGGCAATATGGAAGAGGGCTGCTGCCTCAAAGGAAACGTTATCGGGCAGCAGAAAGACCTTGCTCTGCTGCATATTGATGCAGCGCTGATGCTTGCTCCAGGAAAGGGCCACCCGATCGCCTGCCTTGAAGCGGGTGACTCCCTCGCCGACAGCGATCACCGTACCGGCGGAGCTGTAGCCCAACGTGCGGGGGAAGATGGCTTCTTTATAGCTTTTAGAAACCGAAACGTTGACATCGCCGTTGAGGTTAGCACGCTCGGTGCCGCTGCTGATGGAGGATACGGCGATCTCCACCTGCACCTCGCCTGCGGCAGGGGCGGGAATTTCTTTTTCAAGCAGCTCGGAAACACCGGGCGCGGTAAATACGATTTGTTTGGTAATCATGATAAAAACCCTCCTTTTGATTATATTATAAAATCTTGCCTTTCTGATTTCAATATGCTATACTGTAAAAAAGAGGTAAATTTCTATAATTTTGGATGGTTTTATCGCATGAATGACACAGATTTCTTTAACGGCTTCGTATTCAATGAGTTTTCCTTTGCTCAAAACCGCCGTAACGATAATACCGGCGGCATCATTCGTCATTATATCGGCTATCTTAAGCAAGGGGCCGCTGTATTGATTTCGGAGCGGGAGCGGATCGAATTGGAGGTCGGCGATCTGTTCTATATCCCCAAGGGCTGCCGCTATCAGTCGGAATGGAGCGGAGCGGAAGGGGTCTGCTTCGATTCGCTGGGCTTCGATTATTTTCCCTCCCGCAGGCGGTATCGCCTGCAAAAGCTGCGCCCCGATGAGGGACTGCTGGCGGTGTTGCGGCCGCTTTCCGCAGATAAGCGGGTGGATACCGCCGCCGTCGGGCGGCTGTATACCCTTTTGGGGCTGATGGAGCCGTTGCTCCGGCCGGAGGAAACGGCGCATCAGGAGGCATTGATCGAGCAGGCGATGGCGGTGATGGCGGGAGATCTGCATCTGCCGATCCCGCAGGTGGCCGCCGCCTGTAAGGTCAGCGAGGCAACCCTATATAATACTTTTCGCAAGGGCTTGGGGCAAACTCCAAATACCATGCGCCGGCGGCTTTTGTGCAAAGAAGCCGCGCGGCTTTTAGGTACCACCAACCTTTCGGTGGAGGCGGTCAGCGACCGTTGCGGCTTCAGCTCTGCCTCCTATTTTCGCAAAATTCTGTTTCGGGTAATGGGGAAAACTCCGACCCAAATCAGAAAGGAAGCAGAATATTAAAAATTCATTTCGTCCCGCACGGCACGGGCGGTCGAGAGCAGAGGCTGGGCGGCGGTGGAAAAGGCATCGTGCTCGTAAACGCAGAGGATCATGCCGCAACCGAGCTTCCAGCCCAACCGACGGTGGATGGTGTTGCAGCTTCCGCCGCTTAAATAAAGATAAGGAACGGAAAGCTTTTCCTTCAAGAGCAGATTGATCCGCAGATTTTCGATCTCCTGCTCGGGGGTATCGGCGGCGGTAACGATCTTAACGACGTCGGCACCGCGCCGCTGCTGCTCCAAGGCGATCTCCAAAACCCGCTCGGCGGGGGTGAACTTCAAAACATGGGAGGACATCAGCACCTCTGCGCCCCGTGCATGAAGCTGTTCGATCAGCTCCATCTGCTTTTGGACGGCGGTGGGATCGGTGGCCAGCTCGTCGGGTTGGCGGTCGAAATAATCGCCCATCATGTCGCAGAGGGTGGCGCCGTTTTCAGCCAGCGTCAGGAGGCCTTCGGCAAGCTGTTCGTCGGTCTTTCCCTCATTGAAGCGGCTACGGTAGTTGGTTACGTAAACGGGCCGTTTCATCTCTTTAAAGAGCCGCTGATAGACCTCGGGGGTGTGAAATTCCTGCCGCATAGATTCCACCTGCAGACCGTAGGCTTCGGCACCCGAAAAGTTGGCATTGCGGATGCGGCCGATGGCGGTCTCGGGGTCGTGGCATTGGAGCATCACCGTCAAAAGGGCTTTTTCATGATTTAAAAAACTGTATTCTTTCATATTCTTCTCCCCATAGCGTTGCGACCGCCGTCGATCATAATATTTTCACCGTTGATGAATTGCCCCTGCTCGGAGGCGATGAAGAGGATCAGGTCGATGATCTCCTGCGGTTCGGCGGCACGTCCCATGGGGGTTTTCATGTTGGCCATTGCCGCGCGGGTCAATACCGGACCGGGGGAAACGCAAACACAGCGGATGCCGTATTTCGCACCGAATTGGGCAATGGACTTGGTCAGGCCATACATCAGGCCCGCCTTGGAGGTGGAGTAGTCCATGCCGTAGCCGCTGCCCTCTGCACCGGTAACGGAGCCGATGTTGAGGATGAGGCCGCTTTGCTGCTCCCGCATCTGCTTCAAAACCGCATGGGCAAAGTAGAAGGGGCCTTTGAGGTTTACGTCGATGCCCCAATCGTAAACGTCGATGGGAACGTCGGGAAATTCGGGATACTTTTCACGGTCGACCTTGCACATCCGCGTGGCGGTACCGCCTGCGAAATTGGCCATAATGTCGATGGAACCGAATTCGGCAACCGCCTTATCCCGCGCGGCGCAGACCTGCGCATAATCCCGCACGTCGCAGACCATGCCGATGGCGCGGCCGCCGCCCTTGGCATTGATGGCGGCAACCTTTTCGTTTAATACCGCTTCGTTGACGTCGCAAAGCAATACGTTTCCGCCCTCGGCGGCAAAGCATTCGGCAAAAAGCAGGCCCATGCCCGAGGCCGCGCCGGTGGAAATGGCAACTTGGTTTTGAAATCTCATTTTTCAGTCTCCTTTAATTCTTTTTTCTGCAGCCGTCGATCCGATAATCCTGGCCGGAAATGTAGGCCGCTTTATCGCTTGCCAAAAAGCAGATGAGGTAGGCAAATTCTTCCAATTCGCCTCTGCGGTTCATGTAGCAAAGATCGGTCTCAACGCCTGCGCCCTCATTGCGCACGCTGCCGGGTACCACGTTGTTGACGGTGATTCCCTGCTCGGCAACCTCCTTGGCGAGCGCCTTGGTAAAGGCGCTGACCGCGCCCTTGGTCATGGAATAATCGGCCATGTTTTTGTTGCCGTAGTAGCCCGCAACCGAGCCGATGTTGATGATGCGGCCGTAGCGGTGCTCGATCATGCTCGGCAATGCCGCGTGGGTGCAATACATCAAGCCTAAAATGTTCACTCCGATCCGTTTTTTCCAGATCGCACTCTCGGTCTCAACAAAGGGAGCCGAGCCTCTCCAAAGGCCTGCGTTGTTGACCAAAATATCAATCCTTTGATGCTGTTCAAGGATATCCTGCATCATGGCGCGCACGCACTCCTCGTCGGAAACGTCGCATGGGTAAGCAAAGGCGGTAAAGCCAAGCGCTTTGATCTCATCGGCAACCGCCTGCAGAGCAGGGTAGTCGATGTCTGCCATGCAAACGATTGCCCCCTGTTTTGCAAATTCAAAGGCAGTGGCCTTTCCGATGCCGACCGATGCGCCGGTGACAACGACAACTTTATTTTCAAATTCCATAAGAAAAAACCTCCTTCTTTGCCCTCATTTTAGCATGCTTCGGGGCGGTATACAATGAAAAAAACGATCATACATTAACATTTTCGAAACAAAATCGGCAAAATAGATTGATTTTTATTTGCAAAATCGGTAAAATAGCAAAAGAAGGGAGGCGACGCGATGTTTGAAAACGTAATTCTGACCAAGGTCACCCAGGTAACCAAATCCGTTTCCGTTAAGGGCAAGGATACCACCGTTAGCAATCGCCGTTTTTTTGGGCTCTCCTTTTGCATAGAGGGGCAGATTACCTATATCCACAAAGGAAAGGAATACGTCTCCAATCCTCAAACCGCCGTCCTGCTGCCTAAAGGGCAGACCTATCGGCTGCGGCGGGATCAGGATGGGCTGTTTCCCGTTATCAATTTTGAATGCGAGGGTTTGGAGGCCGATACCCATCGGGTGATCCCCATCGGCGATGCTGTGCCGTACCTGCGGGAGTTCGAGCAGATGGAAGCCCTTTCCTTGCTGGAAAGCAACCGCCTGCGGGTGATGGCGATGTTTTATCAAATGCTTTATCGGTTGGACATCGAGGCGATCGCATCTCCGTTGCAGCCTGCCCTGCAGTATATCGAGCGCCATTATACGGATGCAGATTTAAGTATTTCCGAATTGGCGGAGCAGTGCCGTATCAGCGAGGTATATTTCCGCAGGCTGTTCGGCAAGCGGTATGGGCAAAGCCCCAAGCAGTTTTTAACCGAACTGCGGATCAACCGCGCGTGTCAGCTCCTTGCGGGCAGCGGGCTGAAGATCGCCGCCGTGGCGGAGCAATGCGGCTATGCGGGCCCCTATCATTTCTGCCGCGCCTTTAAGGCGCAAACGGGGCAAACTCCAACGGAATACATGATGCAAAACAGAAGGTTTGAACTATGATGAAACGAATTATGGTAATCGGTTGCTCGGGGGCGGGAAAAAGCACCTTCTCCCGTGCGCTGCAAAAGAAAACAGGGCTGCCCCTTTATCATCTGGATCTCATTTGGCATAAGCCCGATAAAACGACGATCTCAAGGGAGGAATTTGATGCCGCCCTTGCGGAAATTGTCGAGCGGGAGGAATGGTTCCTCGACGGCAACTACGGCCGCACCCTGGCGGTGCGGATGCAAAAATGCGATACGGTGATCTTTTTGGATATTCCCCTTGAGATCTGCCTTCAGAGCATCGAAGCGCGGATCGGCGAGGAGCGCCCCGACCTGCCCTGGCAGGAGACTGAGCTCGATCCCGAATTCCGCGCTTGGGTAGAGGATTTTCCCAACCGCTCCCTGCCCAAGATCCAAGCGCTTTTGGAGCAGTATCGGGAGAAGCATATTGTTGTTTTGAAATCTCGTCGAGAAATGGATGAATATTTGGAGGAATTGCAATGATCTATACCGAATGGACCAAAAAAGCAATGAAACTTTGCTTTGAAGCGCATAAGGAGCAGGTGGATAAAAGTGGGCTCCCATATGTTTTTCATCCCATCCACCTTGCAGAGCAGATGCAGGATGAGGCAACAACGGTCGTTGCCCTGCTGCACGACGTTGTGGAGGATACGGACTATACCTTGGAGGATCTTGCGCAGATGGGCTTTCCGCAGGCCGTAGTGAATGCCATCGCCCTAATGACCCATGACCCTGCCGTGCCGTATATGGACTATGTTGCGGAAATTAAAAAGAACCCCGTTGCGCGGGCGGTCAAGCGAGCAGACCTTGCACATAACAGCGACCTTTCCCGCTTGGATTTTGTAGACGAAAAGGCCCTTACACGGGTCGAAAAGTATCGCAAAGCGATCGCTTTGCTGGAGGCATGATGATGGACTATATCTTTAAAGATGTACTGGAGCGGGACATGGATTTGCTGATTTTACGGGAATTTGCCGAGAATCAGCAATTTGCCAAGTGGTTCATATCGAAAACAGGACAAAAAGCAGAAGTTTTCTGTGTTGCAAAAATTGCTCATTCTTTAACGGATGCAGATTTGGGCGAATCGGATATGACGGTTGTTTTAAAAACTTCGAAAGGGAAAGTCGGATTATTGATCGAAGATAAAATAGATGCAGATGCCATGCCGCAGCAAGCGTTGCGCTATATGCAACGAGGGGAAAAGGGCAAAAGAAGCGGTGATTATGACGACTATTTTGTTTTTATTATCGCTCCAAGAAAATACCTGGAGTACAACGAGGAAGCGAAGAAATATCCGTACCAACTTGCGTATGAAGAAATCCTTGATTATATAAAAGAAGATGAAAACAGCGGGTTTAAACAGCAGTTGCTTCGTCGGGCAATCGATAAACAAAAGGCGGGATATCAGGTTCATGAAAATGCGGCAGTAACGTTGTTTTGGGAGCGGTATAGTCGATTTCAAAAAGAACATTTTCCTGACCTGCGGATGTCCGGGGCGCTTGGCCCAAAAGGGAGTTCGGCAACTTGGGTCACTTTTTCAACAGACTATAAAAAACTTTATATCGATCATAAATCCGAAAAAGGATTTGTTGATTTGACGTTTGAGGGACGAGCAAAGCGATTTGAAGAGTTCAGATTATTGATGGAAGGTCTGTTGGAGGTAGATATGTTTCCTGTGACTATCGGAAAATCGATTGCGGTTCGTATAAATGTTCCTGTTGTGGAATTTAAAGAAGCGTTTGATGAACAATGTAAAGCAGTGGAAAAATGTTTAGCAGCGATCCATCGTCTATTTATGCTGTCGAGGCAGATTGATGGATTCGGATTATTAAGTCTATATAAGGATGAATGAAATGATTTTTCGAAAATTGGCAAGAAAAAAGCAACGGTTATCCGATGCGGAATGTATCGAAATTTTGAAAAATGAAAAACGGGGCGTGCTTTCGGTGCTGGGCGATGAGGGCTATCCCTACGGGATGCCGATGAACCATTATTATAATGAAGCCGACGGCCGCATCTATTTCCATTGCGGCAAGCGCGGCCACCGCACCGATGCCCTGCGCCGTTGCGATAAGGTCTCTTTTTGCGTATACGACGAGGGCTACCGCAAGGCGGGGGAGTGGGCGCTGAATATCAAGAGCGTCATCGTATTCGGTCGGATGGAGGTGGTGAACGACCTTGAGCGGGTGCGAAAGATCGCCACGCTGCTCAGCCGCAAGTTTACGGCGGATGAAGCCTATATTCAAAGGGAAATTGAGCAATTTGCCGCTAATACCGATCTGCTGGTGCTCACCCCCGAGCAGATCTGCGGGAAAACGGTGAACGAAGCATAAAAAGTCGGAATTTTTAAAAAAAAGAGATTTTTTTTGAAAAAGGTATTGTCTTTTTCTTTTTATTTGATAAAATAGGGAATGTAAAATGCGGTAGAATTTTTGCCGCAAAAAAACAAAATTGGAGGAAAAAAACATGAAAAAGTTTATCGCACTGTTTCTTGCCGCTCTGATGCTCTTCAGCTTCGCAAGCTGTGGTGGCGGTGAAACCACCACCGATGAGGGTGCCGACAAGGAAGCAACCGAGACCGTTGACCTGAAGGTCGGTTTCATCTTCCTGCACGACGAGCAGTCCACCTACGACAAGAACTTCATCGACGCAGCCGTTGCCGCTTGCGAGAACATGGGTGTTACCATGGTTCAGAAGACTCAGATCCCCGAGTCCAACAAGTGCTATGATGCTGCTGTTGAGCTGATCGAGTCCGACGGATGCGACATCATCTTTGCCGATAGCTTCGGTCACGA
>JAFQKO010000197.1 GCA_017396865.1 Clostridia bacterium
CAGCATTGAAAAAACGTATTCCAATCATTTGTTATCGTTTTTTTATTTGCTGCTCCGAGCATCTCTTTTTCATATTTCTTTATCGTATTTTTATACAGGAACAGATAGCAAAAGACCGCAACCAGCGCGCTGACCGTATAGCTGGCAAACAGCATGGAAAGAGATTGATGCAGCGGCCATACGAAGCGGATCCAGCAGGTCCGTATCCCAAAGCCGCAGACCGCGCAGACGATCAATACCGACCGCTGCTGAAGCAGGGCATTCAGCGTGAAGGAAAACACCTCCATGATTCCCGTCACAAAGTAGGTCAGGCAAAGGAAGGTCATCCGCTCCTTTGCGATCGCGATCACCGCCTCATCGTCGGTGAGGAGCCCAAGCAAAGGCTCTGCCAAAGCAACGAAGGCAACGCCCAGCGAAAGGGAAACGGCGGTTACGTAAAGCACGCTTGTTTTGAGGGTTTTTCGAATGCGGTCGAAGCGCCGTGCGCCGAAATTCTGCCCCACCATCGTCATGGTGGCGGCGGCGATCGCATTTCCCACGGTATAGATAAACGCATCCAACTGCCCCGACAGGGCATTGGCGGTCATTGCCTCCGTACCCATTGAATTAACGGCGGAATTGGCAAACAGGTTGGCTGCGTAATAGCAAAGTGCACCTGCGGATGCGGGGACTGCGATCTTGAACATCTTAACGAACTCCTGCCGACGGATCCGCAAATACTGCTTCTCGACCCGACAGATCCCTTTGCTTTTCAGCAGGGCGATCAGCCCCAGAATCAACGACACAAGATTGGAAAGCACCGTTGCAATGGCAACGCCCTCGACTTCGATCCCGACCACACCTACGAAAAACACGTTCAGACCCACGTTCAGCACACCTGCCAACAGCGAATATTTCATCGGATGCAGGCTATCGCCCGAGGCGCGCAGGATCGCAGCCACAAAATTATACGTCATAATGATCGGCATACCGAGAAAATAGATTCTCATATACACCGTTGCCTGATCGAGAACGTCGGGCTGGCATTGCATCCAAATCAAAAACTGCCGTGCAAACGTTACGGCAACGACCATCAAGCCCACGCCGAGGCAAAGGCCGAGAACGAGGGCCGTTCCCGTAGCCCGCTTGACACCCTTTTCATCCTTGGCACCGATACGCCTTGCGATCAGAATATTTGCGCCCGTGGCAAAGCCGGTGCAAAGGTTGACGAGCACCGCAACGATCGACCCGCAAGCACCCACCGCCGCAACCGCATCTCCCCCCGCCATAACGGAAAGCACTGCAACGTCGACGGCATTGAACAGGGTTTGCACCACATGCGTAACGATCAGCGGCACGGAATATGCGGCAAGCGTTTTAAAGATCTTGCCCTGTACCAAGTCTTTATGCATGGATCCGACCTCCCCTTTTTTATTTCATGGGGGATTATATCAAAAAGC
Organism: Clostridia bacterium; assembly: GCA_017396865.1. Next base: position 1,440 of record JAFQKO010000197.1, read on the forward strand.
GCCGCATCAGGTTAGAAAAAATAAGACTTTACAGGTGGACAAAAACGACTTTTTATGATATAATCGCCCCAAGAACCACAGGAGGGAAGCAAAATGCCGTTTTTGATGATTGGCGCCACGCCCAAAAATTCAAAACTGATCGCTTCACATAAGCATACCTTCCATGAGATCACCGTTTGCACGGAAGGGAGCGGCATCGCCCTGATCGGCGATACGGAGTATCCCTTTCGGGCAGGAAGCATTTTGATCATTCCGCCGAACGTTCCCCATACAAGCCGCTCCGAAAACGGATATACCGAGCTTTATATCCAGACCGACAGCCCGCCGCCCCATCACGCAGTTTATCTGGAGGACGACGGCGAAAGGGCGGTAACCGCGCTGATGCGGATGATGCTGCACCGATACATAAGAGGCGAAAAAAACGACCTCACCCTCTCGATGATGTATGA
>JAFQKO010000198.1 GCA_017396865.1 Clostridia bacterium
CGGTATGAACAACCATAAAAATGCCGCTGTATTGGTCTGCGCAGGAAACGGCAGCCGTATGAAGGGTGCCTGCAAGGATAAGCTGTTGCTGGAGCTGGCGGGCAAGCCCGTTGTTGTGCATACCATGCTTGCTTATGATCGGGCGGAAGAAATTGATCTGCTGGTGATTGTAACACGGGAGGAATTGATACCTTTGTATCAAAGCTTTCAAGCGCAATACGGGATCGTGAAGGACGTGGTGGTTACCGTTGGCGGAGCTACCCGTATGGAGTCTGTGCTGAATGGCGTTCGTGCTGTGCCCGAGTCCTATGAATTGGTTGCCATCGGCGATGGCGCTCGTCCGCTGATTCGGTCGGAAGAGATCGATCAAACGGTTTTGGCGGCACACCAAAGCGGCGCCGCGGCACTCGGCGTTCATTTAACCGATACCGTTAAGCAGGTACGCGGCGATACGATCCTTCGCACGGTGCCGCGTGCCGATTTGGTTGGTATTCAAACACCGCAGGCTTTCCGTCGTGCCGAGTATATTTCGTTGGCCGAAAAGGCGGTTGCAAGCGGCGAGGAGTTTACCGACGATGCATCCATCTACGAGTATTTTGGAAAAGAGGTCACCTTTGTTGAAGGTCGACGCGATAATATGAAAATAACGGCACCGGAGGATATTCCGGTATTAAAAGCAATTATGGAGGAACGAAAATGAGAATCGGTCATGGTTATGATGTCCATCGCTTGGTGGAAGGGCGTGCTTTGATTTTGGGCGGAGTTGAGATCCCCTTTGAAAAAGGCTTGCTCGGGCATTCTGATGCCGATGTTTTGACCCATGCGCTGATGGATGCCCTTTTAGGCGCCGCAGGCTTGGGGGATATCGGTAAGCATTTCCCTGATTCCGATCCCCAATATAAGGGAATCAGCAGCTTGGAGCTGTTGCGCCATGTTTGCGATTTGCTGAAAAAGAAGGGCTTCTTTCTTGAAAATGCAGACGTTACGTTGATTGCACAGCGCCCGAAGGTAGGGCCGTATGTTCCTCAAATGCGCGAGAACCTGGCGAGGATCATCGGCTGTGCAGAGGATCGCCTGAATATCAAGGCTACTACCGAAGAAAAGCTTGGCTTTACGGGAGAAGGTGCAGGCATGGCGTGCCATGCAGTCTGCCTTTTGGAGGAAAATGGTTAAGAAGAAAACAGCCGATTTTAATTCCTTCGTTTGTTTTGATTTTGAAACAACAGGCTTGAGTGCCGATTCCAAGGTGATCGAAATTGGGGCGGTTAAAGTGAAGGACGGGTATATGGTTTCCCGTTATTCCTCGTTGGTCGATCCCGGTGTTGTGATTGACCCGATGATTACCACAATTACGGGAATCACCAATGAAATGGTGGAGGGAAAGCCAACGATCGAGCAGTTGATCCCCTCATTCTACGAATATACCGAAGGATTAACCTTGGTGGCACATAACGCTCCCTTTGACTGCCGCTTTTTAGAGCGGGATTCGCGGGCAATGGGATACTGTTTTGACCACGATGTATTTGATACACTGTCCTATGCCCGAAAGGTACTGCCGAAGCTGCCGTCGTATAAATTAACGGTGTTGACCGAGCTTTTCGGAATTCCGCAGAATGAGGCGCACCGCGCCTGGTGTGATGCGGAGGCAACGGCGCGATTATATATGCACTTAAAAGCAAAAGAGAAAAAGGAGAATGATGATGGAGTTTAATCTTCCTGCAATCGGTAAAGAGGCTTTGGAGCTGCCCCATTTTCCAACACGTTGGCAGGCTTTTCTTTTCCGCGCGTATGAATATATCCCTGCGGCAAAAATCGCAGAAATTCTCGGAATCAGCGAGGAGCAGGTTGAGAAAGAGGCAAAAGCACTCGGTTTGCCTGCATTTGATCCGCAGGATCTTTGGTTGAAACGCGGCTATATTACCATCATCCGCAGGATGTGGCATATTTTGCCTTACGAGCAGCTGCTGCAGCTTTTGGATACCGATGCGCAATCGCTTGCGATCATCCTGCGAGAAGAGGATTTTTTAGATATCAAGTTGGATGAAAAACCTGCTTGTTTGCCGGTAAAATGGCAACCGTTGACTGCGGAACAAAAACGGAAAACCGATGCGATTCGAAAAATTATAAAAAAATACGGCGAACTGGGTGTAAAGCCGTTTGACTTTACAAATAAATTGCCTCCAATCACAATGGCGGGAGAAGAAAAATTCAAAACGCGGATGATCTATGCTTTTTCAGGGCTGTATCAAACTGCTTTTGATGTGGAAAGCGACGTGTTTTGTCCCGATGCCATGCTGGAAGCCTATCGCAATGCGGGAATTAACGGTGTTTGGGCGCCCGGAATCCTGATGCAGCTTTCAGAATTTCCCTTTGCACCACAGCTTTCCAAGGGCTATGAAGAGCGACTTGCGCGGATGCGTCGTTTTGCTGATCGGCTTGAGCGGTATGGTATCAAATTATACCTTTATATCAATGAGCCGCGGTTTATGCCGGAGAACTTTTTTAAAAAATATCCGAATTTGCGTGGGCATAAAGCGCGTGAGGATAAGGTGTGTCTTTGTTCTTCGACCAAGGAGGTGCAAGACTACGTTAAAAACGGAATTGAAACGATTTGTCGTGCTGTTCCGAATATCGGTGGTTTCTTTACGATTACGCGGTCTGAATATCCGACAAATTGTTATTCTCATTCCGAACCCCACGATCGCAACGGTAAACTTTGCACCTGCCCACGCTGCAGCAAGCGTTCGGTTGGTGAGGTCATTGGGGAAGTGATCGGATGTATCCTTGAAGGGGCACATCGCGTCAGTGAGGAGATCAAGGTTTTTGCATGGAGTTGGGCTTGGAAAGATTTCAACGAGGAGATCATTCGTGCATTGCCCAAGGGTGCAATACTGATGAGCCAAAGTGAGCTGGCGGTTCCTTTTGAGATCGGCGGTGTTTGCGGAGAGGTTAAGGATTATTCCATGGGGATTATCGGCCCCGGCGAGCGGGCCAAATCCGAATGGGCACTTGCCAAGGAGCGTGGCTTGGAATTGGCTGCCAAGGTGCAGATCAATACAACTTGGGAATGCTCCACCATCCCTGCTTTGCCGGTCTATCCGTTGGTTGAGGAGCACATGGATCGCTTGCAAAAAGAAGGGGTGTCCCACCTACTTTTGAGTTGGACTCTCGGCGGGTATCCTTCTAAAAATATTATGCACGCAGCAAAGTATTTTTACAGCGATGTGAAAACGATGCAGGAGTCTGCGGCGGTTGAAAAGGCGACAACTTTATTTGCGGAAGCCTTTAAGGAATTCCCTTTCCATATCAATACTCTATACAACGGCCCTCAAAATGCAGGCCCATCGACCTTCTTATACGAAAAGCCGACCGGTTATAAGGCGACCATGACCTGCTTTGCCTATGATGATCTTGAAAGCTGGCGCTCGATCTATCCGGTTGACGTTTTTGAGGAGCAGCTCGCCAAGCTTTGCGCCAAGTGGGAGGAGGGGCTTGCCTTCTTGAAGGATGAGCCGATGGAGGAAACCAAGCGGATGGCTGAAGCTGCTTATTGTATTTTCCGTGCCTGCTTGGATCAGGTTCGCTTTATTCGCGCGCGGGAGTCGGGGAATATTAACGCCATGCATTATGCGGCGGAAAGCGAATTGAATACAGCCGAAAAGATGCTGGAGCTGATGAGGCTGGATGCCTCTATCGGCTTCGAAGCGGCAAACCACTATTATTTTTCCAAGGGACAGCTCTTGGAAAAAATCTTAAATTGCCATGATATTATGCAAAAAACGGTTCTCAATTGAGAACCGTTTTTTAACTTCATAAAAAAATCAATGGCGTATTGTATTTTGTGAAATAAATGATATAATTGGTTAAAAGGAGGCGGATTGAATGATAGAACGCGCTGAATGGATCTGGCTTAACGGATGTAATGAGCCGAATGCTTACGTTGACTTCAAAAAGGAGTTTACTACACATACGGGAGATCCGATTGAAATTGAAATTAGCGTAGACGGAAACTATGCTGTCTACTTAAATGATCGCTTTGTGGAAAGCGGGCAATATCCCGACTATCCCCAATATAAAGTTTACGATCGAATTGATTTGACCCAATGGATTCAAGAGGGCAATAATGAATTGAAGATTCGGGTCTGGTGGCCGGGAAAGGATCATTTTTCCTATCGCGTGGAGCAAGCAGGGCTTTTGTTTGCGCTGTTCAGCAGGGATGCGATCCTTGCTTTGAGCGGGGAGGATACCCTTGCTGCCCGCAATTTAGCATTTATGAGTGAGGATGTGCCAAATCTTACGCCTCAGCTCGGAGTCTCCTTTGGATACGACGTTCGCATGGAGGGCCGGGAGGTATATGAGCCGGCATGCGTTGTCGATAAGAAGGTAACCCTTTATCCTCGTCCGATCAAAAAGCTGGAGATTGGGGAGCGATTACCGTCAAAGCCTGTTAATTACGGAACCTTTTCCGAGCGTCCTTATGAATGTTGGGGGCAGCGAATGCAGTATGCCGCCCTTTCTGCTAAATATTGGGGGCCTGACAGCCAATGGAATGGGGAAGTGGGAACGATCTTCTCCGCCCCTGAGGACGACGGCATCTATTTGGTATTTGATCTTGGTGCCGAGCAGGTTGGCTTTGCCGATATCGAATTAGATCTGCCTGAGGATGCGTTGGTTCTCTGCGGTTATGGCGAGCATCTGTATGATCTGCGGGTGCGTACTTTTATTGGAAAGCGCAACTTTGTCTTTTCTTATCAGGGAAAAGCGGGACATAATCACTTCTTTATGCCGCTTCGTCGCTTAGGTCTGCGATATCTGCAGTTGCACATTTACAGCCATTCCGTTAAAATCTATTACGCCGGTATTCGCCCGACTATTTATCCGGTTACCGAGCATCCCTTGCCGATCAAGGATCGGTTGCACCGAAAGATCTATCAGGTTTGTACGCAAACTCTGCGCCATTGTATGCACGATCATTACGAGGATACACCCTGGCGGGAACAGGGGCTTTATTGCATGGATTCCCGCAATGAGATTCTTTGCGGCTACGACGTATTTCACGAAACGGAATTTCCGAAAGCCTGCTTGCGGTTGATTGCTCTGGGAATCCGCGAGGATAACTTCGTTGAGCTGTGTTCGCCCTCCAGAGCGCCGATTACGATTCCGTCTTTTTGTGCGGTTTATTTAATGGAACTGCAGGAATATTTTGATTATTCCAACGATAGTAGTTTTATTCTGGAAGTATTGCCCGTGGCCGAACGTATCGCAAACGGATTTGCTGATAAAATTTGCGCAAACGGTTTGCTTACCGCCTACACGAATAAGGAGCATTGGAATTTCTATGAGTGGCAGGATGGCTTATCTAACGGTCACGGTGTTGCAGATCTTGAAAAATTGACCTACGACGCCCCTCTTTGTGCGCTTGTTTCAATGGGCTTTCAGGCCATGGAAAAAATCTATTTGAAGCTGGGTCAAACCGATGATGCGGAGCGTTATCATAAACTTTGGACGAAATTGAACGAAGCCGCTGATTCGGCATTTTGGAACGGTAGTTGGTATAGTACTTATCAATATGTCAAGGATGGAAAACTGTTCCACGATGCGCAGTTGACGCAAGCTTTGATGATCTGTTGCGGGGCAGTCCCTGCTGAAAAAAGAGCAGGTGTTCTTGAACTATTGAAGAATGATCGCCTTTTGCCGGTCACTTTGAGTTACAGTATCTTTAAATATGAGGCATTGATGACCGATCCTGCCAACAAGCAATGGATGCTGGACGATATTGCAGAGATTTGGGGGAATATGCTGTTTAATGGTGCCACCACCTTTTGGGAAACTGAAAAAGGAGCAAGCGACTTTAGAAATGCAGGCAGTCTGTGCCATGGTTGGTCGGCTGTTCCGTTGCATCTTTATCATAAGTACGGAATGGAGTTAGAAACATGAAGCAAATCCGGGATTGTTTAAATGATCAGGTATCGAGCGAGCATATTCTTCCGTTTTTGTGGGTACACGGCGAAAGTCATGCCGACCTGCTGGAAGAGATCGATGCGATCCAAAGATGCCATATCAATGAATTTTGCGTAGAAAGTCGCACCTACGAAAAGTTCTGCGAGGATGAATGGTGGGCGGATTTTGGCTTTATTTTGGCCGAAGCCAAGAAGCGCGGGATGCGCGTTTGGCTGCTGGATGATAAGCATTTTCCGACCGGCTATGCCAATAATTATATCGTTGACCATCCGGAATTAAAGAAGGTCTCACTTCGTTATGAGCATCGCGACTTTGCGGGTCCGCAGCAGGATGCAGGGATTTTGCCTCCTGCTTTGGAAGCGGGCGAAAGCTTTGTTGCAATCACCGCCTTTAAAAGAGAGCGCAACGGAAATCTGATGATGGATGAATATATAGATCTTCTTCCTGCGTTGAATAACGATATCATTCGTTGGAATATTCCGGAAGGGATTTGGCGGGTATGCTATGTGATTCGCACCCGTATGCGCTCCGATGCGCGCAAGGAATTTTATATCGACGTAATGTCGAAAGATTCTTGCCAAGCGATGATTGATGTGATTTATCAACCCCACTATGATCATTTTGCCGAATACTTCGGGAATACCTTTGTGGGCTTTTTCTCCGATGAGCCGGGATTTGCCAACGAAAGCGGGAATTATTATTCCAAGCTTGGAAAACCGGGAATGCTGATTCCTTGGAGCGACGATATGCCTGCGCTAATGGCGGAATATTCCGATCTGTCAGCAGAAGAGGTGCGCAATGTACTTTGTTGCCTTTGGCATGAGGTCGAGGGCAAAACGGCTAAAATTCGCGAGCCCTATATGGAATGTGCCACCAAGAAATACAGCGAGAATCTTTGCTGGATGCTGGGTGATTGGTGCAGAGCGCATGACGTGCTGTATATCGGTCACGTGATCGAGGATATGAATACCCATCAGCGCTTGGGCTACGGTGCCGGTCATTATTTCCGTGCACTCGACGGTCAGGATATGGCGGGGATCGATATTGTACTTCAGCAGATGATCCCCGGCCACAATGATCTGGATCATAGCGCACCGATCGCGGGGAAAACGGCCGATCCGGCCTTCTTCCGCTATACGTTGCCCAAACTCGGTGCTTCTCATTCTCATATCCAGCCCTTGAAAAAGGGACGTGCTATGTGTGAGATTTTCGGTGCCTTCGGTTGGGCCGAGGGCGTTCCGATGATGAAGCACATGGCGGATTTGATGTTGGTGAGCGGTATTAATCATTTTGTGCCTCATGCTTTCACTCCGAAGTTTCCCGATCACGATTGTCCGCCGCATTTTTATGCCAAAGGCCATAATGTGCAGATTGATCTGTTTGGTAAGCTGATGCAGTATATGGCGCGGGTTTCGCAGGTGCTTTACGGTGGCGTTCACCAAGCACAGGTTGCGGTCTATTATAATGCTGAGGCCGAATGGTCAGGTGGAGCGAATATGCTGCAGCAGGATGTTTGCAGGTATTTAACACAGCATCAGATCGATTTCGATATTATCCCTCAAGATACGGTGTATGAAGCGACCGTTGAAAATGGATTGCTGCGGGTAAATCAGGAAAC
>JAFQKO010000024.1 GCA_017396865.1 Clostridia bacterium
GAGTACAAGGTACTTTCAAATAGTCGGTGTTGATTATGAGTTGGTCCCACCCGTTCCCATTCCGAACACGGTAGTTAAGCAACTTCATGCGGACAATACTTGGCTGGTGACGGCCCGGGAAGATACGTAATGCCGACATAACAAAAACGACCCTGTATTTGCAGGGTCGTTTTTATTATGTTATATAAAATCAAGCGTTTCGACTATAACGGTGGTGGAATGAAAAAATAGAGCAAACCCTGCAAAAAGCAGGTCGTTTTTATTATGTTTAAAGGAAATCGGCGATTTTTTCATTTCGAAAATCTTTTAAACATTGGTATTTGCAAACGTGTTACGCGTACTTTCCCTTTAAACATAATAAAGAGCAGACCTCGGTCTGCTCTTTTGTTATGTCGACAGTGCGTATCGATCCAACCACGTCTTCCAATACTTGGTTTATTGACAAAACGGTTAAAATAGTTTATTATAAAAGATAGCGAAATTTGTCAAAAAGGAGTTTTTATGCGCAGACGAATTCTATCTGTTTTATTAATCTTTCTAATTGCCGTTTCTTCGATACCCTTCGTTGCGTCGGCGGCGGTTGCAGGAGGCGTGCAGGCGAAGCTGGATGCAATGATGGCGGAGTTTCCTCCCGGTAGCTATTGGACCGATAGCTTTGACGGCGGGATTCAATGCTTTGGCTTTGCAAAGTTGGCCGTATATCGGATCTTCGGGAAAGCCGGAAGCAACTATCGAAGCTGGAACTACAACGGCACCTCGCTGACGGGAATGACCGCTGTTGGCTCGGTTACCAATTTTACTGCAGCAAACATGAAGCAATTGCTGAAGCAGGCCCGCTGCGGCGATGTGCTGCAATATGCTCAATCGGGCATTCATACAATGATTGTTTGCAGCGTGGAGGACGACGGCGTTTGGGTATATGATTGCAATTGGGATCGCAAATGCGGCATTCAAAACCGCAAGGTTTCCTTTGCCAAGCTGGCTTCCCGCAGCAGCTCCAAGCTTTCCCTTTTGCGGGCAAGCAATTATGATTCGGTTAATGCACAAACGGTGCTGACCATTCAATATCATCCGAACGGCGGCACCATCCCCGATTCCAATAAATCCTACGACGTTTATACGGTTTTAACGGCAGCAGGCCTGAACCTGCGTTCCGGTGCAGGCACGTCGAATTCCAAGGTTGTAACCATACCGACAGGCAGCAGCTTCACGGTAATCGATACCAAAACCGCCGATGGCTATACCTGGGGCAAGGCGATCTACGATGAACTGGAGGGCTGGTGTGTAATCAGCAAGCCCACCTGGGCCGAAAAAACAGGCACTCGCCCGATCACGGACCATTATATAAAGAATAATTTGATTTACAACAGCATTGATGCATCGATTGCCGTGCAGCAGGCAGTTGCAGGCGAGAAGATGAGCGGTGGCTTGGAAAAGGGCGAATATTTCGGCCTTATCCGCAGCGGTTATACCTTTGCAGGCTGGTCTACCGAGCCGAACGGCACAACGGTACTGAGCCCCAACGACACCACTTTGATGCCGGAGCAGCTCGCTCCGCAGCTCAGCAACGGTAGCTGCACCGTTACCCTTTACGCTGTTTGGTCAAAGCTGAAGGATAGTGCGGCGCTCTATACCGACGTGGTTGCAAACGCTTGGTATAAGCCCTATCTCGACTACGCCATCACCTTTGGTCTGATGCAGGGCAGCGGCGATCAAATGACGCCCGATGCCAACATGAACCGTGCGCAGTTTGTGCAGGTTCTGGCGAATATGGCGGGGATCGATACCACCGATAAGCAGGTGGATGCGGGCTTTACCGACGTGCCAAGCGGAGTTTGGTATGCGCCCGCGATCAAATGGGCCAGCGAAAACGGCATTGTGAACGGAATGGGCGACGGTACCTTTGCGCCGGATGCACGAATTAACCGCGAGCAGATGTGTACCATGCTGGTACGTTACATTCAAAACTATGAAGGGATCGACCTGAAGGAGAATCGGGAGGAAAGCACCTTTGAGGATGATGCTTCGATCTCCGGCTGGGCAAAGGAGAGCGTGTACCTCTGCCAAAAGGCGGGGCTGGTCAACGGTATGACTTCAACAACCTTTGCACCCCAAAACGCAGCCGCCCGCGCCCAGGTGGCCACCATTATGGTGCGCACCCACCAACAGTATCTGTAAGAAAAATCACCCGCAACGGTCGGGTGATTTTTTATCGACAGAAATAAAAGAGTGTTGACGCGGTGAATGGGGCATGATAAAATAGTACCGTCAAAATAAAAAAGGAGTAAAATGATGCAATTATTTACTACAACTCTGGGTCAGATGGCGGTTTTATTCTCGCTGATCCTGATCGGATATGCCCTTGCTAAAGCGAAGATTCTGCCGGACGGCTCGGCGGGTGTGCTCTCTAAGCTGGAAAACTGGGTCTTTATTCCCGCACTGGTGGTGATGACCTTTGTGACAGATTTCACGCGGGATAAGCTGACGGTGATGTGGAAGCCCTTTTTGATCAGCTTTGCGGTGTTGGCGGTGTTTATTCCCCTGGCGCTGCTGTTTGCACGGCTGCTGGCGGGGAAGGATGCCTATATCCGCAATATCTATGCCTACGGCCTTTCCTTTTCCAATTTCGGCTTTATGGGCTATGCGATTGTCGGTGCTATTTTTCCTGAGTATAATTTAGAGTATATTATATTCACCCTGCCCCTTTGGATCGGCATCTATGTTTGGGGTGCGCCCTCTCTGCTGATGAGCGAGGCGGGAGAGAAGCAGACCATCGGTAAGCGGCTGAAGGCGCTGGTAAATCCCATGTGTATCGCTATGGTGGTTGGGATGCTGATCGGATTTTTCGGGCTCGAGCTGCCTAATTGGATCTCCGATACCCTCACCGCCGCTAAGGGCTGTATGTCGCCCATTGCCATGCTGTTGACCGGTATGACTGTTGCGGCCATCGATCTGAAAAAGGTCTTTGCCGGCCTGAATATCTATTTGATTTCGATCGTTCGGTTGCTGGTATTTCCTGCCATCGGCTTGGCAGCCCTTTATTTCCTGCCACTGCCTATTTCCACCGAAACGTGTATTCTTTGCTCGCTGGCGATGCCGCTGGGGCTGAATACCATCGTCATCCCCGCAGGCTACGGCAAGGATACCACTGCCGCCGCCAGCATGGCGATCGTTTCCCATATTCTGTCCTGTGGCACCATTCCGTTGGTCTTGATGCTGGCTGAAAAAATATTATAAGGAGTTTTTCCATGATTCGGTTTATTACCAACGATCAAACTGTATTGACTGCCATCGCCGAGGTGGCCAAGGAACTGCCCGCCCTTCAGGCAATGGAGGGGGAATATACCCTGCTCCCTTGCGAAAAAGGGCTTAAAATCGAAGGGGATACTATCTATTATGCCGATCTGCGCTGTGCGCTCCGTGCGGTCGGTCTGATCGCTTCGGGCGAGACCGCCATTGAGGAACAGCCGAAATACGAGATGCTGGGTGCCATGCCCGATGCCTCCCGTAACGCGGTACAAAAGCCCGAAACGCTGAAAAAGCTCTGCCGCCTTTTGGCGTTGGAGGGGTATAACGCATTGATGCTTTATACCGAGGACACCTATGAGGTGCCCGAGATTCCCCATTTCGGCCATCTGCGCGGTCGCTATACCGCCGCCGAACTGCGGGAGCTGGACGATTATGCCGCGCGGCTGGGGATCGAACTGATCCCTGCCATCCAGACCTTGGCCCATCTGAACGGTTGGTTTGAATGGCCTGCCGCCACCCCCTTGAAGGACTGCAACGATATCCTTTGCGTGGGGGATGAAAAGGTCTATGAATTCATTGATACGTTGCTCAAAACTATGTCGGAAAACGTGCGCAGCCGCAAGATCAACATCGGGCTGGATGAAGCGCACCGACTGGGTCGGGGTGATTATATCGATAAGTACGGTTATCTGCCCAAGCCCGAGATCATGAAAATGCACATGAAGCGGGTGGTGGAGCTTTGCAAAAAGTATGGCTACACCCCGAGAATGTGGGACGATATGTTCTTCCGTATGATCAATAACGGTGTTTATCGGGTGCCCGGTACC
>JAFQKO010000199.1 GCA_017396865.1 Clostridia bacterium
TCTTTTCGCCAAACCATTTGTGGTGAACGTGATACCCGAAAAGATCACCGATCAACCAATGATAGCCAAAGAGATTGGTTTTATCCTTGAGAAATTCGTAGAGGCTTTGATAAAGTCGGCGGGCAACTTCGTTGGAGCGGTTGGTATCGTTGCCGAAGAAGTCGCCTTTGTTGATGATCAAGGTGTGCAGATCTTCGTAGCCTTGCCAGTTGTTTTGTAAGGCTGATACCAATTCTTCTATTGTAATCATCTTTTCATCAAAAACAAACTGCTTAACAATAATTAAAGAATCAATAACATTCGGAATTCCTATACACATAGGTGAAGCAATTACAATATCTCCTGTACCCTGAGTTAAACTTTTAGCTTTTTCTATGCAACCTTGAAAGAATAAGCTTGATAAGTAATTTATATCCTTTGCGCGTTCTTTGTTATATTTATCATCATATTCATAGGCGATTTCAAGGTCGGCGAAAAGTTCTTCCAAAAACACCCCGTAAAATTCCTCGAAGGTTTTGGCATTTACTATCTTTTCGCTCTTTTTATGAAAAAGAGTTTCGGTGGAATGAGCAAAATTTATTTTGGAATTACTGCCGGTAATTGCACCTAAAAACGCAGGCTCGTTGCAGCCAACGGTGGTATAGCCCACCGCCTGCTCATAGGGGAATCCGCAGATCTCGGTATAGCATTTAATGCGCTTTTCGTCGTTTTGGAAAGCGATCCGCTTATTGGGATCCTTGCGCTCGCAGTCTAAAACGAAGCGGAATACCTCCTTCGGCGTCTTTTTGGTCCAGCGCAGGGTTACCTGCGGGATATAGGTCGGCAGGTCTAAAAGGCTTTCGAGGATCAGGCGGGAAAGGTCGTTGAAGCCATCCTCACCGTTCGGCAGGTAGCCACCGATGCAAAAATGAGATTCACCGCCGCGGGTGAAGGTGCTTGCTTTGGGGGAGGTTGCCGCTTGCAGCATTAAGAATAATTCTTGCAGGTATTCTTTGGCTTCCTCTTTTGTCAGCTTGCCGCTCTTGATATCTGCCTCATAAAAGGAGATCAGGTAGCGATCCAGCGTGCCCACGCTGTCGGGGTCGGCGGAGAAGCAAACGTAGATTGTCAGCACCGCCTCATAAAAGGAGCGAGGCTTATTTTCGGGAACATGAAGCAAGGCTTCGGAAAGCCGCTCAAGGTTTTTCTTATATTCTTGGTTTTCAACCGTTTTTGAAAATTCCAGCGCCCGCTCGCTGCATTTATGCGCCCATTCGATCAGGGTATGGGCAACCCTTTTCATGGCGGTTAAAAATTCGACCCGCTCCGGTTCGGTATGCGCCGCCAGCGATTGCTCGATCTCTTCGATGATCCCTTTGATGCCTTTTTGCAATACCTTTTTATAATCGGCAGTGGCATGCTGCCATTCAAAGCAGGAAAGGTTATCGATCGACTTTAAATAAAATTGACTTTTGATTTCGGCAAACCGCTTGTGCCCTTTGCGATGAAACGCTTCGCCAACGACTTCGGTATCGAGGCAGTTGAAAAAGCCGGTCATTTTGGAATAGGGGGTCAGGATCGGTTCTTGGTTCAAAATGTATTCGCAAAGCCGCTTGGACTCCATCTGTTGGCGGGGCAGAAACAGATCCTCGCGATCATAGGTTGTGGGGGTCATTTCTGCATACATTTTTCCGCCAAGGGTCAGCTTGGTCAGTTCTTGGATTCTCGGATTCATGGTCATACCACCTTTCAGTTCCATTCTATCGAACGAGTGCGAAAAGTAAATGTATCAATGGAATGATTTGCACTTTTTGGTACTATATTATTGCATTTATGGAAAAAATGCGCTAAAATTTGAGGGGAGGTGGTTGGATGAATCGGGATTTTATCATAACAGGGATTCGGCGTGTTGTTTATGTGGGCGAGCAGGAATATACCGAAAGGGTCAGTACTTTTTCCAAGGATCTTCCGGCTAACGAACTGATATTTCACCTATCGGGCAGGGCAACGGTGCGGTTTAACGGTCAGGTGCTGAAAACCGAGCCGAATACCATTCGGTTTCTGCCTGCCGGTAAAAATTCGATCTATACCGTTGAGCGTCAGCAGGCGGGGGCGTGTATCGATATTTGCTTTTATACCGACCGACCGATCTCAACGGAGGCATTTGTCGTGAAGTGTGCCAAAAGCGAGGGGATCGTTGCGTTGTTCAAAAAGGCTTTTTCGGTGTGGGTTGCCAAGGGTGAGGGGTATTATTTCGAATGCATCTCGCTGCTTTATAAGATTTTCGCGGAGCTGCAAAAGCAAAGCTACCTGCCCGAAACCCAATATCAGGCCATCAAGCCCGCCATCGACTATGTCAACGAGCACTTTTTGGAGGAGAAGATTTCGGTTGCTATGCTGGCGGAGCGGTGCGGGATCAGCCCCTCTTATCTTAAAAAGCTGTTCGTTAAGAAGTTTGGGCTGCCGCCCTCTAAATACTGCATCGGCTTGAAGATCAACTATGCTTGCGATCTGCTGCAATCGGGATTGTATCGCATTTCGCAGGTCGCAGAGCTTTGCGGCTATGCCGACATCTATTTTTTCAGCCGCCAGTTTAAGAATTATATGGGCATCTCTCCATCGGCTTTTATCGAGAAATATAAATCCTCCAAATAAACTTGAAAAATCCAAATAAAAAGAGTATGATGTAAAGGAAAAAAGGAGGTGCGTTTGAGATGATCAACGCCTGCGTTGTCGGATTGGGAAACCGAGGCTTTTCTCTGATGAAAAACGTTTTGATGAATAATGAGGATATCCGCGTGGTTGCGGTCTGCGATCTCTATCAGGATCGGGTGGAGCGTGCGATGGAGCATATCAAGGAACAGGGCGGCGAGGCCAAGGGCTTCACCGACTATAAGGAAGCGATCAACCAAGCGGGGTTGGGCGCAGTTTATGTGTTCACCGGCTGGGAGACCCATGCCGAGATCGCCATCTATGCCATGGAAAAGGGCATCCCCGTTGCCAGCGAGGTGGGCTGCGAATATTCGCTGGAGAATTGCCATGCACTGGTGCGCGCCCATGAGAGAACAGGCACCCCCTATATGTTTATGGAAAACTGCTGCTGGGGCAAGGAGGAGATGCTCGCCACCGCCATGGCGAGAAAGGGCATCTTCGGCAACATCGTTCATTGCGCGGGTGCCTATGGCCACGACCTGCGTGAGGAGGTCGCCTACGGTATGGAGAAGCGCCACTATCGGTTTAAGAACTATCAGAACCGCTGCCTGGAGAATTATCCCACCCATGAGCTGGGCCCCATCGCGCGGCTGCTGAACATCAACCGCGGCAATCGGATCTTAACCGTTTCCTCCTTTGCCTCCAAGGCGGCGGGGCTTGCGGAATATATCCAAACCCGCGAGGATGCCACCGAGGAGATGAAGAATACCACGTTCAAGCAGGGCGATATCGTGACGACGATCCTGACCTGCGCGGGCGGCGAGACCATTCTGCTGCGGCTGGATACTACCCTCCCGCGCTCCTATAGCCGTGAGTTTACGGTGCGGGGCACCAAGGGAATGTATTCTCAGGAGACCCATTCGGTCTTTTTGGATGGGGATAAGGAATATTGGGATCCCTTCCGCTACCATCGGGAGACCCTCTGCAATGCGGAGCGGTTCGAGGAGGAATTTCTGCCCGATTGCTGGAAGAATATTACCCCCGAGGAAAAGCAAAAGGGGCATGGCGGCATGGATTGGTTTGCCTATAAGGCCTTCGCCGATGCGGTGAAGAACGGCACCCCAATGCCCATCGACGTCTACGACGGCGCCACCTGGATGGCGGTTTCGGTGCTCTCCGAGATCTCCATCGCCCAAGGCGGTGCACCGCAGGCTATGCCGGACTTTACCAACGGCAAATGGCACCTCAGAAAGCCCGAGGACGTGCAATAAAGAGCTGCCTCGTCGGGAGGCTGATCATGTGATACGCAGAGCGGTCATTTCTGCGGTCGGTGTTGTTTTTGACAGCTTAAAAAAGGATGTGTGGAATTTCCACACATCCTTTTGTTGTAGACGAAAACCACGCGATAGTCGCGTGGTTCAAAAAAAGGTTTACCGATGAAAAAAATCCTCCGATTGTGATAAAATAGGAACGACCTGCCAGTCGAACCAGAACACAATCGGAGGATTTATCTATGAAAAA
>JAFQKO010000200.1 GCA_017396865.1 Clostridia bacterium
GCCCTTGATAGAGATCTCGGGATGGGATTCATACTGAATGGCATCGCCCACGTCGATCAGCAGGGTATTGAAGCCCTGCTCCGGCAGAAAATCCACCACCTCGCGCCATACGTTATCATCGCATAAAAGATGGTCGCTATAGGTTGCATAGCGGGTTTTTGCGCCCGGATCCGCCCACATATTGGAGCTTAAATGGATCAGGTATGCCCAATACATTTCCTTTTTCATAGTGTTAAACCCTTTCTGTATTTCGCCAGATCGGTATCAATCACATACCGCACTTGGCGTATTTTCCATTCCAGATGCCACCGATCGGTGACGTACAGCATTGAGGGCTCAAAGCCCAGCCGCGTATCCTGCTCCACCAGCGGGATGGTACGCTCGGCATTTCGGATCTCCCGCTCCAGCAACGCCTCCATCTCATCATAGATGGCGCGCAAGCCCTCTTTGGTCTCGCAGACGTTCATGCGGCAGATCAGCCGATGCCAATGCTTGGCATGCAGCCCCGTTTCCACACAGCGAGCAAGAAACCGACCCAAATTCAGCAGTTCTGCCGCCCGCTCATCGGCCTGCTCCAAGGCGGCAACCCCCTCTTCCATCAGCGCCAGCATCTTCTCCAGCGAACGGATCTCATCTCCCAATCGCAGGGAGAGGGGCGACATCCGCGCATCGCTTTTATTCTTATAGAACGGTATAATAATATCGTTACCGAAATTGGCCTCGGGATCGGTAGGCAGATTGGTTCTTGCCGAAAGGTTAAAGGGATAGGAGGGGCCTACACGGAAGGCGCCGTACTGATCGGCATCGCTGGGGATATAATAGGTAATCGCCTCGCTGAACAGGCGCACCGCCTTTTCCACGTGAGGGTAGTTCTCTTTTCCGTATTCGCTCGACAAAATCTGCGCCAACACTCCATCGTCATGGGGCGTCATAAACAGATGCTTGGAGAGCTTACTGATAAAGGAGGGATAGAACCCGTAGTGATGGGCCTCCATAATTCCGCAAAGACCGTAGAGGTCGTGGGCACGCTCCATCTGATGATACCGCTTGATCCATTGATAAGGCATCGGTTCATAGGGGGCGGCACCGAAATCCCAGGTGCGCCCGCCGGTATTGGTCATGGAATAGAGGCGGATGCCCCGCGCCTTGGCGGCCTTGGCTTCGCTCTCAAAATAACCGCTGGGACCCACGTTGGAGAGGGTATAATCGGCACAGCGGCCCACCGAATGCTCATAATAAACGTTCTCTGCCATCTCGAAGGTGGCCTGCAGCGAAATATCGGTAGGCAGGCTGTTGATCAGCGCGATTCGCGCCTCCTCGGGCTGATAGGCCCAGTTATAGGTCCAGAACACGATATCCGCATCGGGATTATATTTCCGCACGCTCTTTTTGACCAGCTCCAGCCAAACGGGATAATCATAGCAGGGATACCAGCCTGCGCTGGGCTTATCGCTGGGGATGCCGTCCTTGGCGGTTTCAAAATAGCGCCCCTTGGCCACGTGGGGATCCTTGCTCGGGAACTCCACCGATTCGCCAACGAGGGTAACCCCCTTCAGCTTGGGGCAGGCCTTAAACAGCGCGCCGTAGGTATTCTCGTAGAATTCCTCGGCATCGGCATCGTAGGGGCTCTTATTGCTTTCAAGATAACTGTAGGCATAAACGTCGATGCCGTATTTGGCGGCGCGGTCGATCAGGTCGTTGAAATCCAGATGGCCGCAGGGGGTCTTGTTCACCCCTTTGGTGAACACCAAAATGGCATCCCGCCCCTCATGGGCGATGGCCGAAAGGTAGGCATCGGGATATTCATCCAGCCCATAGCCCGAATGAACCATCTGCGGCGAATAGAGCGGCTTTTTATAAACCGTGCCGTAATCCAAAGCAGGTGCACCCTTAAAGGTCATCAGATCCTCGATATAATAGAGGGCGCGGGCGACGCCGCGGCTGTCGTGGGCGGTAACGTGAATGCCGCTTTGATCGATCTCGATGCAAAAGCCGCAATAGGTTTCATATTCACCCAAATCCCCCTTGGAAAGGTCGACCGTCAGCGCCGCATCTGCATGCGCACAGGCTCCGACGGAAAGTTCCATCGAGGTTTTAAGATAATCGGCAAAATCCGCCACCGCCGTTTGGATCATTTCGTCCTGCGGGCAGAGTACCCCCAGGGAAGCCCCCTCGACCAAGGCAAATTCCTCTGCCCCCGGCTGATAGGCGCGGTTGCGGATCCCGCTCTTATGCACGTTTAATAATTCTTTTTGAAAATCGTAATTCATTCTTCCACTTCAAATTCAAAATAAACCGGAAAATGATCGGAGGGATATTTTCCGTCGAAGGTACGGGTGACCACCTCATACTTGGTGGGGGCAACACCCTTGCCGCGATAGAAGCAATAGTCGATGGGATTGCCTGCGTTAACGTCCACATCCTTATAGCCATGGCAGGTAACGGTCGCCTTAAGCCCCAGCGCCTCTCTGGCATCGTAGAAATAACTGCGCATGGAATGCCAGCCGAAGGAGTTGGGTGTGAAATTATAATCGGCGGTGCAGAAAACAGGCGCATCGGCGCCGAATTTTTCCGCCTTACGGATGATGAGCTGGGCGCTCTCCCGCGGGCCGCTGCCCACCCAGTCGAAGTGGGTGTTGTAGAAATAAAACACCTTCCCGCTCTCCTTATGGCGCAGGGCGGCAAAGGAGCAGATGCGATAATAATCGGCATTCCAGCCCTTACTGCAAACCTCGGGAGTCTCGGAAAGCCAGAAATGCTCCTCCTCCAGCAGTTCAAAGGCATCCCGCTTCCAGTAGAGGGGGGTTGCCTCGCGGCTGGTATCATGGCGATACATCCAGATATGGTCGTATTTCTCGTTCAGCGGCTCCAGCTTGGGCTCCCAGCGATAGGAGGCCTCCTGCAGACCGAAAACGTCGGGATCATAGTCCTCGATGATCTTAAAAACGCGGGGTGCACGCTCCTCGACGGAGTGGCCGTTGGGATCGTTGCAGGTACGGATATTAAAAGACATGACTTTCAGTTTCATTGATTACACCTCAAATTCAAAGTAAATCGGAAAATGGTCGGAGGGATATTTTCCATCGAAGGTACGGGTGATCACCTCATACTTGGTGGGGGTAACACCCTTGCCTTGATAGAAGCAATAATCGATGGGCGTTCCGGTAGCGGGATCCTCGCCGCGATAGCCGTGGCAGGTGCGCATCGGCGCAGCGCCGAGGGTCTCCCCCGCATCGTAAAAATAGCTGCGCATGGAATGCCAGCCTGCGCTGTCGGGATGGAAGTTATAGTCGGCGGTAACAAACACGGGGGCATCGCCCAGCACCTCTGCGCGGCGGATCACCAGCTGACCGCTCTCGCGGGGGCTGGATCCGATCCAATCAAAATGGGTATTGAACACATGGATCGCCTTGCCGCTCTCCTTATGCTTCAGCGCACCGTAGCAGCAGATCCGCCAAAGGTGAGCACCAAAGCCCTTAGAAGGCTCAGCGGGCGTTTCGGAAAGCCAGAAATGCTTCAGCTCCTCGGCCTCGAAAAGCTCCTTCTTCCAGAAAAGGGGTGTGCCCTCCTTGCTTTTCTCATGGCGATACATCAGGTAATGATCATAGCGCTCCCCCAACACCTCCAGCAGGTCCATCCACTTGGGAACGGCCTCCTGAAAGCCGATGATATCGGGGTCATACTCCCTGATAATCTCCAGCGCGCGGGGCGCACGCTCGGCAATGGAATGGCCGTCCTTATCATCGGTATACCGCAGGTTAAAGGTCATAATTTTCAGTTTCATACAAGAAGCCTCCGTTTTCATTCATTATACCAAAGCAAATTGCGGTTTGCTTGTGGCTTTTTCAGTTAAAATGGTAAATTCGTCACTTTTTCAGTCTTTAAACTTGAAATCACACCCGTTCTGCCGTGAATGGATGGGAATTTTCCGTCATGGCAGGGATTGGAATCGACACGGCAGTAAAGCAAAACCGCCCCTCTGCCCCGTTTTGGAGGGGATGAGGGGCGGTAGCTCGGTTTAGCCTTCCAGCTCAAAATCGTAGATCATACCGTAATGATCGGAGGGGAATTTACCGTCGTAGAGGCGGGTAATGACCTCATACTTGGTGGGCTTAACACCCTTGCCGCGATAGAAGCAGAAATCGATCAGCCAACCGAGGCGGTCGCCCTGCGGCTCATAGCAGTTGAGGGTGGCCTGATTGTTATCCGGCGCGATATCGGCGCGGACGTCGCGGAAAAAGCTCCGCATGGAATGATAGCCGCAGCTATCGGGGGTGAAGTTGAAGTCGGCGGTGCAGAAATTGGCCTCATCCTTGCCGATGGCATTGGCGCGGCGGATGATCACCTGCGCCGCCTCGCGGGAGCACCACTCGCCGCCGTCGAAGTGGGTATTGAAATAATGGACGACCTTGCCGGTCTCCTTATTCTTCAGCGCCACGTAGCAGCAAACACGGGGCAAGCCCATGCCGTCGGGCCAGCCCTTGCTGGGAATGGACGGCGTTTCGGAGAGCCAGAAGCTCTTGCTCTCCAAAAGCTCGAAGCGATCCTTGCGCCAGAAGATGGGGGTGCCCTCTAAATTCTTGGGAGAGCGGTACTGCAGCAGGTGATCGAAGTTTTCATCCAGCACCTTCAGTTGCTCCATCCATTTGGGAACGACCTCCTGAAAGCCCATGATATCGGGATCGTAGTCCTTGATGATATCTAAAACGCGGGGTGCGCGCTCGGCGATGGAGTGGCCGTCCTTATCATCGGTATACCGCAGATTATAGCTTAAAATTCTCATAATTTAGTCCTCAAATTCAAAATCATACACCATTCCGTAGTGGTCGGAGGGGAATTTGCCGTCGTAAAGGCGGGTAATCACCTCATACTTGGTGGGCTTAACACCCTTGCCGCGATAGAAGCAATGGTCGATCAGCCAAACAAGCTTGTCGCCCTGCACCTCATAGCAGTTGAGGGTGGCCTGATGGTTATCGGGCGCGATATCGGTGCGGACGTCGCGGAAATAGCTCATCATGGAATGCCAGCCGCAGCTATCGGGGCAGAAATTGAAGTCGGCGGTGCAGAAAACAGCCGCATCCTTCCCCAGCTTTTGGGCGCGGCGGATGATGAGCTGGCCGCTCTCGCGCAGGTTCCATTCGCCGTTTTCGGTATGGGTGTTGTAATAGTGGATCAGCTTGCCGGTTTTGAGATCTCTCAACACCGCCAGCAGGCAGACCCGCGGCAGGCCGTAGCAATCGGGCCAGCCCTTGCTGGGCGCCTCGGGGGTGGGAGAAAGCCAAAAGGCCTCCTCCCGCACCAGCTCGAAGCGATCCTTGCGCCAGAAAATGGGCGTACCCTCCAGGTTTTTGGGATGGCGATAGGTCAGCAGGTGGTCGAACTGATCGTCTAAAACCGCAAGCTCCTTCATCCACTTGGGAACAACCTCCTGAAAGCCCATGATATCGGGATCGTAATCCTTGATAATGTCCAATACGCGGGGGGCGCGCTCGGCGATAGAATGGCCGTTGGGATCGTCGGCGCACCGCAGATTATATGCTAAAATTCTCATAATTACTCCACAATGAACTTGGTATACAGGCCGTAGTGATCGGAGATGAACTTACCCTTGGGGCGATCGGTCAGCACCTTATATTCCATCGGCTCACACTTGACTGCGTTGGTGAAAACGTAGTCGATGATGCGCGGGGGATCGGTCTGAACATCGAAGCCGTTGGTGGTAGGAGTACCGTCGGAGGGGGCAACCTCGTAGCGGACGTCCTTATAATCCTCGATCAGCTTCTTATAGCCCGCTTCCCAGCTCATCATGTTGAAGTCGCCGGTCAGGAATACAGGCATCTCGCCGAAATAGGGAGCCAGCTTCTCTTTGACAAACTCGACCTGCTTGACACCGGTCTCGCCGCCCTCATAATGGGAGTTGAGCAGGCAGATCTTGCGGTCGCTGCCCTTATACTGCAGCACCATCAGATTGGCGATGCGCAGATAATGAGCGCCCCAGCCCTTGGACTCCACGTCGGGGGTCTCGGAGAGCCAGAAATACTCCTGATGCACCACGTCGAAGCGATCCTTCCGCCACAGAATGGGGGTGGCTTCCTTGTTGTTCTCGCCGCGATAGGTCAGGAACATTCCAAACTCGGTGGCACGGCTCAAAATATCCTCGAAGGGCGGAGTAACCTCCTGCAGGCCAACCAGATCGGC
>JAFQKO010000201.1 GCA_017396865.1 Clostridia bacterium
CCGTTTTAAAAAGGCGGATTTTTGCCCACTCATCGTTAAAATACTCGCTAATACGGCAGTATTAGCTGCGTTTTGTGCCTTGATTGAGCAAAAATCCGCACTTTTTAAAATCTTCGACCTCAAAGCGAGGAGATTTCGAGGGGTTTTTGCTCAATTTGGACGAAGCAAGGCTATCGCCTTGCAAGAATAAATTGGGTGAAAAGCACCGAAATATGCCGCTTTGAAGCGGGTTCGGATTTAACTGCTCACCCTAAGGATAATCAACCCCGCCGTTCGGATAATGGCACCGAAAGAGACGGCCGATTCCCTTGATAATCCCCTTAATCGTTCCGTATTTTTTAATGGCCAGCAGCATATATTCGGAGCAGCTCGGCTCGAATACGCAAGATCTCCTGATCCGCTCCGGTGCAAATCGCTGATACAGCAAAATCCACTCGCAGCAGGCACTCTTGGCGGTGAAGCAAAGAAAGATGATCATCGCTGCCGCACCGATCAGCCAACCGTACAGCGCGGTAAGCGCAGTCCATCGCACCAAGGCATAAGCGCCGAAAACGATTGCGGCAAGGCCGACTGCCCGCAGCAGCTTAAAGCAGAGAATCCGCATCCCCTTGATCTGCGGACGCTCGATTTTGCGTTCACTTTTTTTCAGCTCCTGCTCAAAGATTTCGATCGCCTTTAAAAGACTTTCCTCCTTGGAGGCGCTTACGGTTGTATCATACTGATTCTTTTCCATATTCCTACCTGAAGCCCGAACAACAGCCAAAAGGCCTTTTTATCATGATAACACACTAAAGTGAAAAATGCAACATTTTTCGACATCTTTAAGCAAAAAAGAACGAGAGAGCAGAGCTTTCTCGTTCTCTCGTTATTAATAATTTTCGGCGCGAACCTCGAAGTAGCTCTTGGGATGAGCGCAAACGGGGCAGATCTCGGGAGCCTTCTTACCCATTACGAGGTGACCGCAGTTGCGGCACTCCCACATGGTCTCGTCGGCCTTCTCAAAGACCTTCTGCATCTCAACGTTGGCCAGCAATGCACGATAGCGCTCCTCGTGAGTCTTCTCGATGGCGGCAACGGCGCGGAACTGATAGGCCAGCTTGGTGAAGCCCTCTTCCTCGGCTTCCTTAGCAAAGGTATCATACATATCGGTCCACTCATAGTTCTCGCCTTCAGCGGCAGCCAGCAGGTTTGCGGCGGTATCGCCCAGCTCGCCCAGAGCCTTAAACCACAGCTTTGCGTGTTCCTTCTCGTTGTCGGCAGTCTTCTGGAAGATGGCAGCGATCTGCTCATAGCCTTCCTTCTTGGCAACGGATGCAAAGTAGGTGTACTTGTTTCTTGCCTGGCTCTCGCCTGCAAACGCGGTCATCAGATTTTTCTCGGTTTTAGATCCTTTCAGTTCCATGGTTGTTCTCCTTTTTAAATAAAATATTTTTTAAATGGTACATTCGGGGCACTTATAATGGATTGCCAGCTCATATTCGTTGATCGGGAATCCGAGCCGATTTTCCATCTCCTCCTTGAGCCCCTCCGAAGGATGGTCCGTTACGCTTCCGCAACCGTCGCAGATCAGATGGATATGGGGGATATTGCTTTTATCATAGCGATCGGTCTGCCCGCAGAAGGTGATCTTGCGGATCTCCCCCTCCTCCGCCAAGCGGATCAGGTTATTATAGACCGTCGCCCGTGCGATCCCCGGCAGCTCCTTTTGCGCCTGCAGAAAGATCTGCTCGGCGGTAAGGTGCAGCCGCGACTCCCGAATCAACCGCAAAATCAATGCGCGTTGCTTCGTCATAGCGTTTTCTCCTTTGGTTTTTTAGAATTGTTCTAAATTCTGTCTATAGTATAACAGATACTTTTTCATTTGTCAACACTTTTTTAGAATAATTCTAAAAAAATTAGCTACATCAGAACCATCTGATGCAGCTAATCATTTTATGCACTGATCTGCTTCAGCAAGCGCAGGGCATCGGCAAGGGACACCTTACCGTCGCCGTTCAGATCGCCGATTGCCGAATCCACAGCATTCCCGCCGTTGATCTCCTGCAGCAGCGCCGTTACGTCGGCTGCACCGACGACACCGTTGCCGTCGATATCCCCTTCGAGCTCGCTCTCGATCGCGGGATAGAAAACAGCGCCGTCGAGTTCACTGCTGTCGCCGTATTCGAGCGTCCACTCCCGATTGGAGGGCGTGAGAACCGTTACCTCGCAACCGTCTGCAAAGGCATAGCCCTCTTCGGCAAGGAGGAAAATGGAAGCGGCGTATTTCGCACCCGCCTCAAAGGGGATGAGGCCATTGGGAAGATAGACATCCTCCTCCGCATCGTATTTACCCCAGCCGGTCGAAACGGTGGATGCTTCAATCAATTCTGCGGAACCGTTAACAGAAACGATCTCAAACATAAAGGGTGTTGCACCCGCCTGCGGATCAGCCGCAGCGGAAATAACGATCTCGTTGATCCACGTAAGCTCCTCCTGCGCAGAAACGCTAAAACGGTAGGTTGCGTTTTTCTCCTCCCGCTCACCGTACAGCTCGCCGTTCAAGACTGCATCGTCCAACTGCAGCCGCAGCTCGAACGCGTCATTCAGCTCGTACGCCTCCCGGGCAAATACCTCAACAAAGAGGAAATACTCGCGCTCTTCCTTGAAGGTATCTTCTTCATAATAATAGGTTTCATCCTCTGCGTCGTAATAACGCCAGCTTGCCCGATAATCCAGCGGCCGCAAGTAGGAATCACTCTCATCTACCTCTGTTAATTCAGGCATCAAAGAAGCAAGCTCCACGCCTGCCTCCGGCGTACCGAACAAAGAAATCGCCGCGCTGCTGAGCTTGGGCTCTTCAGCGGTCAGATTGAAGAAGAAGTCGTAGGCAACCGTTCCATCCGCATAAGAGCGCGGATACTCATAGCCACTCCCGAAATATTCGGACGGTGCCATCAATACAACATTGCAATCCTCTGCGATGGCGTAACCGTCGGCGGGGGTCAGCTCCAGGTTCAGATTATAGGCCTTATCGGCAACGAATGCCTCGCCATAGTAGCCGCCATAGGCGTTTCCGTCCAACGTATAATAATCGGCAGCGTACCATCTGGAAAAGGTGATCGCCAGCTTATCGTCGACCTCCTCCGAGCCATCAACGGTATAGATCGTCGGATAGACCAACTCTTCACCTACCGCAGGATAGCTTTCCAGCTGCAAAAACACCTCGGTAATCAGGGTGGTTTGGGCAAGCGCGCCAAAGGGGATCAGACCGATCACCATCGCCACCGCCAGAATGACACTCAAAATTCGTTTCAATACTTTGTTTTTCATCATGCGCATTCCTTTCAACTATAATTATGCTATCTTAATTATAAGCGGTATCCATCCATTTGTCACCACCCATTTCTTTAAAAGGAGGTGGGATTTGGGGTGGGATTTGGGGTGGGAACAACTTTTTACATCACAAAACAATGAAAAAATCCGGACTCCGCAGAGTCCGGATCATATTATTTCAGCAGTTCTTCATACACCGCATCGCGGATGCCTGCTCGGATTAAGTGGTTGGGATCGGGGGCGCTCCCCAATACACATTGGGCATAGAAAACGGCGATCTGATGCTCGGTATCGATCATAGAATGGCTGCCCGCCGCACCCGACCAGCCAAACTCGCGGATGCGGGGATCAAGACCGTACTTTTCGGGCTCCATCATGGTGCGAACACCGAGACCATAGCCGTAGGGCATGATATAGTCGTTGCCGTGCAGGTCGGAGAGCCGCTGCTCGTCCAGCTGATTCTCCCGCATCAGGTCGAGGGTCTCGGTTTTCAAAAGACCACCCGCGGTACCCATCGAGAGGGCGCAGAGGATCTTGGAATAATCCTCGGCGGTGGTGATGATGCCCGCGCCGCCGCTGTAATAACAGTCGGTAAAAATGTACGCACACTTGCCGCCGACCGCCTGCAGTTTTCCCGTTTTATTGGTAAACTGAGCCACCAGATTGGTGCGGTTTTCTTCATTAAAATTATAGGAGATGTTCTTCAGACCCAGCGGCTTGAAGCACCACTCGGTGAGGTACTCCTCAAAGCTCTTGCCGGTTACCACCTCAGCCACCGCCGCCAGAACATCGTGGGAAAGGCTGTAGTGATAATGGGTGCCCGGCTCAACGAGCAGCGGCCGCTCGGCGATCGCCTCGGCCAGTTCCACGGTAGTGGCATGGGGATTGCGGCGGATCGCCTCCAGCAGATGGGGCTCTTCCAGACTATAGTCCAGCCCCGAGGACATGGTAAAGCAATGGCGCAGGGTGATAGGATTTTTCGGCACGCTGCCATCGGTCAGCCGCACCTTCCCAAAGGCGGGAATATACTTGGCAAGGGGATCATCCAAGCCGATCAGCCCCTCCTCATAGAGGTGCAGCACCGCCGCGCAGGTAACCACCTTGGAGCAGGAATAAACGGGATAATAAACCTCGGTACCCATCGGAACTTGGCGCAGATAATCCTGATAGCCAAGCTGCTCCCGATGCACCAATTTCCCATGATGATAAACCAAAATATCGCAGCCGGGAACCACGTCGCCGGGGATATATTTTGCCAAAAGCTCATGCAATTTTTCAAATGCCATGTTTTTTTCTCCTTATTGAGCGTTTTCGAGGGGGATGAAAAGGGGGAACCTTTTGCAAAAGGTTCCCCCTTGATCTGTTTATTCAAACAAGCTTTTACCGGTCATTTCTGCGGGGATGGGGAGTTCCAGCCATTCCAGCATGGTGGGGGCGATATCGCAGAGCTTACCACCCTCGCGCAGCTTGCAATCGTGGTTATACACGATGAAGGGAACGGGATTGGTGGTATGAGCGGTGAAGGGAGAGCCATCCACGTCGACCATCCGATCGGCATTGCCGTGGTCGGCGGTGACGAACATGGCGCCGCCCATCTTCTTAACAGCCTCGGCCACCTTACCAACGCAGGTATCAACGGTCTCGACTGCCTTAACGGCCGCCTCAAACACACCAGTATGACCGACCATATCGCAGTTTGCAAAGTTGAGAATGACAACGTCATACTTGCCGCTTTCGATATGGGCAACCACTTTTTCGCAGACCTCGGGTGCGCTCATTTCGGGCTGGAGGTCATAAGTGGCAACCTTGGGAGAGGCGATCAGCTCGCGATCCTCACCCTCGGAAACGGTCTCCACGCCGCCGTTGAAGAAGAAGGTAACGTGGGCATACTTCTCGGTCTCGGCAATACGAAGCTGGGTCAGACCCTTTTCGGCCAGATAAGCACCGAGGGTATTATCCAAAGATTGGGGCTTGAAGGCTACCTGCACGTTGGGCATCGAAGCATCATACTGGGTCATGCAGACATAGTAGAGCGGGAAAAAGCCCTTCTTGCGCTCAAAGCCATTGAACTCGGCATCCACGAAGGTGCGGGTGATCTCACGGGCACGGTCGGGGCGGAAATTGAAGAAAAC
>JAFQKO010000202.1 GCA_017396865.1 Clostridia bacterium
CGGGGGTATAATCCAGCAATTTCAAAAAATGACGACCCTTTAAGTTCATTGGGCACACTCCTTTATAACGGCGACAGCTTTTTCAAGCTGTTCCATGGTAATATTCAGCGGCGGGAGCAGGCGAACCTTATCCTTTGCCTTAATAACCAGCACACCCTTGGCATGGCAGGCGGCGATAACCTCCCCTGCGGGACGCTCGGTTTCGATACCGATCATCAAGCCCATGCCGCTGACGCTCTTAATGCCCTTGGCATTGGAGAGGGTTTTAAAAACATACTCCGACTTTGCCCGCACCTCGGCCAGCAGCGCATCGTCGATCCGAGAGAGGATATTCAACGCACCCGCCGCAGCAATAGGATTCCCGCCAAAGGTGGAGCCGTGGCTACCGGGGGTGAGCACGTTTTCTACCCGCTCACCCATCAGGCAGGCGCCGATCGGCAGACCGCCGCCCAGACCCTTTGCGGTGGTGACCACATCGGGATGAAGACCAAAATTCATATAGGCATAAAGGGCACCGGTGCGGCCGTTACCCGTTTGCACCTCATCCACCATCAGCAAAATATCCTGCTCATCGGCGATCTTTTGAAGCCCGCTGCAAAATTCTTGGGTCAGCGGCAAAACGCCGCCCTCACCCTGCACCGGCTCGACCATAACAGCCGCCACCTTATGCTCCTTCAGCAGCGCTTCCACCGCCGCCAGATCGTTGGCGGGGGCATGAACAAAGCCTTCGGTCAGCGGCAGGAAATCCTGATGGAACACCTCCTGACCGGTGGCGGCCAGCGTGGTGAGGGTTCTGCCGTGGAAGCTGTTGATCAGCGTAATAATAGTATGGTATTCTGCACCCTTTTTATCAGCGGCATATTTTCTTGCCACCTTAATGGCGCATTCGTTGGCCTCCGCACCGGAATTGCCGAAAAACACCTTTTTCATCCCGGTACGGGTGCACAGCAGTTCTGCCAACTCTGCCTGCGGGGCAGAATAAAACAAGTTGGAGGTATGCTGCACCTTATGAAGCTGTGCCTCTACTGCCTGCACCCATTCCCGATCGCAAGAACCGAAGGTGCTGACAGCGATGCCGCTGCTCATATCGATATATTCTTTCCCTGCCTCATCCCAAAGGAGGGCGCCCTCGCCCTTCACGATCTCGATGGGAAAGCGACCGTAGGTATTGGCCACATATTGGCTGTCTTTTGCTTTGATATTCATAGATCTTACTTCTTTCTCTCCCGTACGACCATGGTGCCTGCGCCCTCATCGGTGAGGGTTTCGATCAGAATGGAATGGGGCACGCGACCGTCCATGATAAAGACCTTTTTAACGCCATGATTGATGGCTTCGATGCAACACTCCACCTTGGGGATCATGCCGCCGGAAATAACACCGTTGGCAAACAGCTCATGGGCCTCCTGAATATCCAATGCAGGAATCAGGGTATCGGGATTCTCGGCATGGCGCAGAATACCTGCAATATCGGTGAGGGTAATCAAGCATTCCGCCTGCATCGCGCCTGCAATATAGGCTGCGGCGGTATCGGCATTAATATTATAGACATTGCCCTCTTTATCACAGCCGACGGTGGAAACAACGGGGATATATCCCTTTTCCAGCAGATCGGTAATCGGCGTTACGTTAACGTTGGTGATCTTACCGACGTAGCCAAGGCGCTCATCCTTCTTTTCGCAGAGGATCATGCGATCATCCATTCCGGAAAGACCCATGGCACGGCCGCCCTTGACCTCCAAGAGGTTGACAAGACCCTTATTGATTTTACCCGCCAGCACCATCTGCACCAGCTCGGCCGTTTCTTTATCGGTGACCCGAAGGCCGTCCACAAAGACGCTCTCCTTCCCCACCTTTTTCATCATATCGGTGATCTCGGGGCCGCCGCCGTGCACCAGCACGACCTTAACACCGATCAGCGAGAGCAGAACGATATCCTCCATCACCTGCTCCTTGAGCTGCTCATTGATCATGGCATTGCCGCCGTATTTAATAACAACGATCTTACCGTTATATTTCTTAATATAGGGCAGCGCCTGGGTCAGCACCTCGGCTCGCTGCGCGTTGGTTATGGATAAAGGCATAATACTACTCCTTAAGTTCTGTAATCTCCGTTGATCTTCACATAGTCATAGGTCAGGTCGCAGCCCCATGCGGTAGCAGAGGCTTCGCCGCTATGCAGATCGATCAGAATATCGATCTCTTTTTCCAGCAGGATCTTCTTAGCCAGCGGCTCGGAGAATTCCACCCCCGCACCGTTTTCGCAGACCAAAATATCCCCTGCCTTGGAGGCAAAATGCACCTCAACCTTCGTAACGTCGATATCGGCGCCGCTATAGCCGAGGGCACAGAGGATCCGACCCCAGTTGGCATCGGCGCCGAACATGGCGGCCTTGGTCAGCGAGGAGCAGACCACGCTCTTGGCGGCGGTCTTCGCCGTTGCTTCATCCGCCGCACCGCTGACGCGACACTCCAGCAGCTTGGTAGCGCCTTCGCCGTCGGCCGCAATGGCACGGCAGAGATGAACGGTAATGGTATTAAGCGCCTTCATAAAGGTATCGAACGCAGGACCCTCTTTGGTGATCTCGGGGGCGCCCGCCTGACCGTTTGCCATAATCACTACCATATCGTTGGTAGAGGTATCGCCATCAACACTGGTCATATTAAAGGTATTCTGCACGTCGGTAGAAAGGGCCTTTTGCAGCATGGGGGTGCTGATGGTGCAGTCGGTGGTGATAAAGACCAGCATGGTGGCCATATTGGGATGGATCATACCGCTGCCCTTGGCAATGCCGCCCATTCGACATTTTTTGCCGTTCATCATAAATTCGACGGCAATCTCTTTCCGCTTCGTATCGGTAGTCATAATGGCTTCGGCAGCAGCGTGGCTCTTGCGACCGAGATTATGCACCAGCTTATCAATATTCTTTTCGATCGGGGTGATATCCAGCGGCTGACCGATCACGCCGGTAGAGGCAACCACCACATCCTTGGGAGAAAGGTTCAGCGCCTTCCCTACCAGATTACACATCTCGGTGGCAACCTCGATGCCGTTGGCATTGCAGGTATTGGCATTGCCGCTATTGCAGATAACTGCCTGGGCGATACCGTTTTTAAGGTTATTCTTGGTCACGGTGAGGGGGGCACCCTTCACCAGATTAGTGGTATAAACCGCCGCCGCGCGGGCAGGGACCTTACTGAAGATCAGGGCCAGATCCTTTTTATTGCGGTTTTTACGGATGCCACAATGGATGCCGCTCTCCCGAAAACCGTGGGGAGAAGAAACGCCGCCTTCGATAATTTTCATTTTACAATCCTCCTATTTACAGGGACAAGCCGGTTTCGTCCGGCAGACCCATCACGATATTCATACATTCCAGCGCTGCGCCCGATGCGCCCTTGCCCAGATTATCATAGCGGGCGAGCAGCAGGATCCGATCCTCGTTGCCCTGAACGGTGACCTCCATTCGATCCAGCTCGGAAAGAGCGGCGGCAGAAAAGAAGCCATCGTCATCGGGAGTCTCGCTCCAGCGAACCAAACCGCTTTGGTATTGCTTACGGAATACATTTTTGATCTCCTCGATGCCAAAGCCTTCGTTCAGTTGGCTCTTAAACAAGGGGACGGTGACAGCCATGCCGCTGTAGAAATTCGAAACGATCGGACAAAAGATGGGAGCTTTTTCAAGGCCCGTTACCTTCTGCATTTCGGGCAAATGCTTATGGGCTTGACCCAGCGCATATTGGCGGGGCGCGCCAAGCAGAGGATCCAACTCCATATCCTCATAGGCGGCGATCATCTTTTTACCGCCGCCGCTGTAGCCGGTGATCGAATGGCAGGTCAGCTCTGCATCGGCGGGCAGGATCCCCGCTGCGATCAGCGGGGCAATCAGCGCGATCAGGCCGCTGGCATGGCAACCGGGAACAGCGATCCGCTTGGCGTTTTTGATCTGCTCTCGGCGCTCGGCCGAAAGCTCGGGGAAGCCGTAGCACCAGCCGTCCAACGTACGGTGGGCGGTGGAGGTATCCAAAACAACCGTATTGGGATTTTCAATCATAGAAACCGCTTCTCTGGCCGCCTCATCGGGCAGACACAAAAAGGCGATATCCGCCTGATTGAGCATCTCCTTACGGGCGGCGGGATCCTTTCGGGTCTCCTCCGGCAGGATCAGCAGCTCGAGATCGGCGCGGTCGGCCAGCCGCTCATGGATCCGCAGGCCGGTGGTACCGGCGCTGCCATCGATAAATACTTTCTTTTTCATTTAAGATAATCCTCCACAAAGGCGATCTGCGCCATGACGGAATCATGGCCGGTACCGCCTGCAGAGATCCGCTTGGCAACGCAGGTTTCCAGCGAGATCTCGGTATATACGTCCTCTTCAAAGAGGGGTGAAAACTCTTTCAAGGTATCAAGGCTCAGCTCATCCAGAACCTTCTTCTCCTCGATAGCGCGGGCAACCGTTTGCCCAACGATTTTATAGGCGGTGCGGAAGGGCAAGCCCTTCTTTACCAGATAATCGGCCAGGTCGGTGGCATTGATAAAGCCCTTCCCTGCCGCTGCATACATATTCTCGGGGATCGCCTTCATGGTGCGGATCATGGGGGCGAAGATCTTGAGGCACTTCTTCACGGTATCGACGCTATCAAAGATTGCCTCTTTATCCTCTTGCATATCCTTATTATAGGCAAGGGGCAAACCCTTAAGGGTGGTCAACAGCGCCATCAAGTCGCCGTAGACACGGCCTGTCTTCCCGCGCACCAGCTCTGCCATATCGGGATTTTTCTTTTGAGGCATGATGCTGGAGCCGGTGGTATAGCTATCGTCCAGCTCAACAAATTTAAATTCCCAGGACGACCACAGAATGATCTCCTCGGAGAAGCGGGAAAGGTGCATCATGATCATGGCGTAAGCGCTCATCAGCTCCACGCAGAAATCGCGGTCGGAAACGCCGTCGATGCTGTTGAGGGTGTAGCCGTCGAAGCCGAGGGTACGGGAGGTTTCGGCGCGGTCGGTCTCATAAGTGGTTCCCGCCAGGGCACAGGAGCCCAAGGGGTTTTGGTTCATCCGCCGAACCGCATCCTCCAACCGACCGCAATCACGGATCAGCATCATGCAATAGGCCATCAGGTGATGCCCGAAGGTGATGGGCTGAGCTCTTTGCAGATGGGTATAGCCGGGCATGATGGTATCGGCATGAAGCTTTGCCTGCTCAACGATCGCCGCAAGCAAGCCACGGATCAATGCGAGCACTTCATTGGTTTCATCCCGCAGATACAGACGGATATCCAGCGCAACCTGATCGTTGCGGCTTCTTGCGGTATGGAGCTTTTTGCCCAGATCGCCGATCCGCTTGGTCAGCACCGATTCGATGAACATATGAATATCCTCGGCATCATAATCAAATGCCAATTCGCCGCTTTCCAGATCCGCCAGAATACCGCCCAGCGCCTCGATGATCTCGGCGCCCTCCGCCTCGGTCAAAATCCCTTGCTTGGCCAGCATTGCCGCGTGGCTGACAGAGCCGCGGATATCCTGACGGAACATCCGACTATCGAAATGAATGGAGGAATTGAAATCGTCCGCTTCCCGATCCAGCTCCTTTTGGAAGCGGCCCGCCCACATTTTTTCCATGAAAATTTGTCCTTTCTAAAATCCACTATGGGCTGTCGCGCATTTTCTGCGCGGCAGCCCGTAAAGCGTTAAAACAATCAGATATCGAGGCCGTTCTTCTTACGCATCTTGGCATTGACCTTAACAGGCAGGCCAAAAAGGTTGATAAAGCCGGCAGAATCCTTTTGATCGTACACTTCATCCTCATCGAAGGTTGCGATCTCGGGATCATACAAAGAATAGGGAGAGGTTACGGAGGCAAGGATCATATTGCCCTTATACAGCTTGAGCTTTACGTCGCCGGTAACGGTCTCCTGCGTGCTGTCGACAAAGGCCATGATCGCCTTGGTCAACGGAGTGAACCACTGGCCGTCGTAGATGATCTCGGCAAACTTCTGGCCGACCAATGCCTTATAATGAGAGGTAGCGCGGTCGAGGCAGAGGGTCTCGAGGATCTCATGGGCCTTATAAAGGATGGTGCCGCCCGGGGTCTCATAAACACCGCGGCACTTCATGCCGACCAGACGGTTTTCAACGATATCCAGCAGACCGATGCCGTTCTTTCCACCCAGCTCGTTGAGCTTCCAGATCAGGTCAACACCGTTCATCTCCACCCCGTCGATGGCGGTGGGGATACCCTTTTCAAAATGGATGGTCACATAGGTAGGAGCATCGGGTGCCATCTCGGGAGAAACACCCATCTCCAAAAAGCCGGGCTC
>JAFQKO010000203.1 GCA_017396865.1 Clostridia bacterium
CCCTTTATCTTTTTTTGCGGCCGATCAGCAGGAATAGACTTGCGCCGCTTAAGCCCAGCAGAGTCAGCCAAAGGGCTTGGTTACTGCGGTCTCCGGTGTCGGGAGTCGGCTTGGGATCGGGCTTGGGTGTGGGGGTCGGCTTGGGATCGGGGGGCGGTGTTGAAGGCGGGGCGGGTTTCGGAACGGCCTCAACCTTGGGCTCCGAACGGATCTCAAAGAGGGTCTCGCCGCCGATGGTTTGGGGCAAAAATACCAAATAGGGTTTAAAGGTATATCCCTCCTCCGTTTGACAGCTCACCAGATAGATGCCCCGCGAAAGGGTGTCAAAGGCGGCAATGCCCTCGGCATTCGAGCGGGCAGAGGTGCAGGGGATGCCGTGCTTTTGGATGTAGCGGTGCAGATCCTCGGCAAAGGCGGCATCGGGGCGGTTGATCAAAGCCGCCAGATCCATGCCCGAATCGGCAAAGGGAGCGGTCGGATAGAAGGTATTGCCCTCCATAGCCGCAATTTGGCATAGGCCGATGCCGATTCCCGCTTGGGGTTGATCCTGATAGAGCAGGGAAACGGTAATACTACCCTCCGCCTGCGCATGGGCGGGCAACACCGCAAGCATCAGGAGCGCAAGGATCAGTAAAAGCTTATTCAGTTTTCGTTTCATGGATAGGGGTGTCACCGCCTTTCTTTTTGGCTTTTTTCTTAAGGGTGCGGAAAATCAGATATCCGGTCGCCAGCAACGCAATAAATGCGGTGGCGGGGATATAGAATTGAATGGTTTGAACCTCGTTCGGCAGGGTCAGCGAATGATGCTCGGAGCTGATCCCGGAAGCGCGAATGCCGCGCACCAGCAGGCGATGGGTATTGATGCCGTAGGGGGTACAGGTCACGATGGTCATAAGATCCTTGCCCTCTTCGGGGCGAAGCTGATCGGTCTCGTTCGGCTCCACCACCGAGAGATCGGTGATGCGGTATTCCAGCGTTTCGTTGAGGATGTGAATATAGAAAACATCCCCCGGCTCTAAACGGTCAAGATTGGTCAGCAGCTTGGCGGAGGGGAGGCCGGTATGGCCCGCCAAAACGCTGTGGGTTCCGCTGCCGCCAACGGGCAGAGCAGAGGTTTTTACATGGCCGATGCCGTCCTGCAGCAGTTTATCCTCGGTGCCGTGATAGATCACCAGGGAAACGCTGATCTTGGGGATCTCCAGATAGCCCATAACACCGTCACCGTTGACGTTGAGCAGCTCCTCATAGTGCAGACCGAGATCTTGGAGCAGAGCAGAATCCAAAAGATGCTCGTTGTAGCTGCGCGCTTTTTGCAGTATGGCCTGCTGTTCCTCGGTGCTGTATTGGGAGATCTGCTCGGTATAGTCGATGATCTGTTGGCTGTTGAGGTGTTCGTTCCAAAGATTGCTGACGGTGGGGTAAAGGAAGATGGAAAGCCCGATGAGAAAGATCAATATGAAAAATAACGTTGAAAGATGCTTTTTCATCGGGCTTCTCTCTCCTTTTTAATCGTTTTGAAAAAGAGAATCAGGCTTATGCCTTATTTCTTTTTCTTAAAGTAAAAAAACAAACTGCACCTGCCATCAGAACCAGTCCGACAACGGTGAATACGGTGGTACCGATGCCACCGGTTTCGGGCAGCGCCTCACCGGATTTGTTGGTCAGGGTGAAGTGTGCGTGCTGCTTATTGGGATCGGAAGAAACGAAGCTGAAAACAGCGTCGTCATTGGCATCGTCATCGGAGGTGTAGCAATCCAAGCCGATGATGGCGCCGGTCAGAGGTCCGTAGGTGTTGTTTACGGTGAGATAGAAGGAAGAGGTGGGCAGAACGTAGCCGTCGGGCGCGGTGACCTCAACGATTTCGTAGTTGCCTGAACCCAGACCGTACAAACGAACGGTACCCATATCGTCGCCCCAGAGAGTATCGTCGGGGCCTTGAGCGGGATCCTGCTCACCGTTTACAGCCAACACGTCGGTGGCGGTCAAGGTAGAAAAGTCGATGGCAGAAACACCGGTCAGCTTATAAAGGGCATCGGCATTTGCTTCGTCGTCGGACTTCACGATGTAAACGGGATAGCCATCCTTATGGGTGGTCTTATAGAAGGTCAGCGCCTCGCCGACACGGTTCTTGCTTGCATCGGTGCGGTATACGGTGAATTCAGCACCGGGCAGCAGGGTGGTGGTGGTTGCACCGCCTGCGCCTGCCGCACGCTTGGAGAGGGCCAGCAGGTTGGTGTAGATCACAGCGGTGTCGGTAATGCTGGTCTGGTTGTTTTCACCGGGGGCCGCGTGAGGGTCAACGGTGTAGTAGAGGGTAGCGGTGTTGGTCAGCGAGAAATCAAAGTAGTTGTTGAGCTGAACCGCATAGTAAAGGCTGATGGTGGCGGTGTCGGGGAAGACTTCTGCATCGATGGTTGCGCCGTTGGGGAGCATGTCTGCTTTATAGGTCGCATCGGTATCGAAAATGATGCCGTCGGTGGAGGCGCCGGTGGCGTTGGCGGAATAGTAGTAGCCGTCCTTTGCGGTGCCGGTGCCGTCTGCATCATGGTAGTCGGTGATGTCAACGGTGGTGCCGTCGGCATAGGTAACGAAGATCTTGAGGGCATATTCGCCGTCGATCGTGTCGCGCAGGGTTCTGCCCAGATTTGCAGAATCATACAGATGGAGCTGATAGCCCTCGGCAAAGGTTGCGGTATTGGGGACAGTAACGGTCAGCTTGTACCAAACAGCGTTGTCCAAGGAAACGGAAGCGCCCTTGAGGTTAAGCTCCTCGTAGTCGGTGGCGGTCAGCTTGTCCCAGGTGATGTTTTCATCATCCGTAATGGCATAGATGACCTTGGAGAGCTCGGGGCGGGAAGCCTTGATGTTGATGGAAACGTCCCCGGTCACGGTGGTCAGCATGATGCCGGAAAGAACTTCACCTGCGGCAACGGAGGTGTCGTCGGTCACCAGATAGTAGCCGTAGGGCAGATCACTGAAAACGATGGAGGTATCGTTGGCGCCTGCGGTGATCTGATCGGCATGGCCGATTCCCCGATCCACGATGAAGGCCTCCAAAGCCACAACGAAGGTCTGCATGGCGGCCGCGTTGTCCTTGATGGAAGCGATCTTGTTGACAACGTTGGTGATGTTCGCAACTTCGTTGTCGGTCATCGAAAAATGGGTCTTAAAAAAGTCTTTGTAGGCAGCATTTTCCCAGGTATAGGAAATGTTGATGCCTTCACCGGCTGCCGAAAAGATCTTATAGGCAGTCAGGGTCTTGCCGGAAACGGAAACGGAGTTGTCGACCGAGCCGTTTACGGTGATGTTGGCAGTGCCGTCTGCAAAGGCGGCAGGTACCATGGCAAGGATCATCAAAGCGGTGATGAGGATTGCCAGCGTTCTTTTGATTGCTTTCATTGTTTTTTCTCCTTTTCTTTTGTGATTTATTTTAAGAAACGATTTAATGCAGAAACCTCCTTCCCCAAAGGTTTCTTTTTATATAAACGCAAAGGGCGAGCAGCATCAGCGCCGCGCCGATGGCGATATATAACAGGGTTCCGTTTCCGCCCGAAATGGGCAGGGGAAGCATGGCTTGGTTATAAACCAAGATATTATAGGCATTGGAGGTGGCGGCAGCAAAGGCATGGTCATCCACCGTAACCGTGCCGTCCTCTCCAATGGTGAAGTAGATGGGCTCAATGGAATAGTAGCCGTCGGGCGGGCCGGTCTCTCGCAACCGATAGGGGGTGTTGGCTTTGAGGTTATCAAAGATCAAAACACCGTTTTCATTGGTAGCCAGCACCTTGGCGACTACCGAACTGTCGATCGAGCCGTCGGCCTTCAGCGTTTCCAGCGTAAAGGTCACGTTGGCAAGGCGGGTGCCGTCGAGGGCATCCAGCTTGGTCAGACGCAGTAAAACACGCTTGGTGTT
This sequence comes from Clostridia bacterium, assembly GCA_017396865.1. The sequence goes on from JAFQKO010000203.1 coordinate 3,914, forward strand.
GTTGGTAACGGTTAAAAACAGCTTGTTTTCGCCGTCCTCCGTTACCGTTCGCTCCGATTCATAGCTGGCGATCCAGTTGACGAAGGTGTAGTCGGATTTGCATTGTTCCTCGCCGATCCGAATCTCACGGATGGAATAGGTGACCAGCTCGCCGTTGATGTAGGTGGGCAGATCCGCCCAAACATATTTCCAGCCGTTTTCGGCATTGAGGGTGACGGTGGGGGTCACCGAGCCGAGCAGATGGGTTGCAAGGCGATCGTTGGCCATAAGCTGAACCGCTACCTCCACCCATTCGTTTTCGGGGCAATCCCATTGCTTTTGGGCGGTGACGGTAACGCTGTCGGTGCTGTTGCCAACGATCAGCAGACCGTTGATGTATTGCACCATGCCGCCTCCGCTGATCAGCCCGACTTCGGTTTGGCTTTCGTCGAGATAGCCAACCACCATGTCCTCGGCGGGGGTGTAGCCCTCGGGGGCTTTTACCTCCTGAACGGTAACGGGGCCGTTGGCATAGCTGAAGTCTTCGACCAGCAGCTCGAAATAGCCGTTTTCGGAGGCTGAAAGATCAGTATGGGTTCCGTTGCTCTGATTCCATTCATAGGCATGGGTGGTTTCGTTATAGGTGAATTTCAGCGGAACTCCGTTTTGCAGCAGGCGAAAAACCGCGCCGTCGATGGAATTTCCGGTCTTGATATCCTGCTTTTTAATAATGATGGAATCGCTGCGGTTATAGATGTTGGTAAAGCCGGCGCGCAGTACTTCGGGATCGCCCTCGTCCAGCGCGTAGGTCATGCCCTGCACCGGCAGG
>JAFQKO010000204.1 GCA_017396865.1 Clostridia bacterium
CCACCGTGAAGAACAGCATCTTCTGCGAATCCGATTGGGATGTTTACGGCTACATTGCCTCCGGCTCCATCACCTTTGAGAACTGCTACACCCTTTGCGCCGCTGCCACCGCAGGCACCGTTGCAACGGCAGAGCAGCTCAGCAGCGGCGAGCTGGGCTACAAGACCGGCATCGCCATGAAGGACGGCAAGCTGATCCTTGCTGATGCAGATCACGCGGCCCCCGTGAAGTACACCTACGTTGTCAACGAAGAAACCGTTGCGGTGCTCTACACCGACTACGCAGGCGTGACCATCGGCACCGTAGCCGATCCCGAAATGGATGGCTACACCTTCGACGGCTGGACCGAGAGCGCCGACGGCGAAGCAGGCGATAAGCTCTTCACCACCACCTTCTCCTCCAACCTGAACGCAGACGTCAACGGCGATAATGAAACCAACTCCGCCGACGTTATCGCGCTGCTGCAGTATTTCAACGGCGACACCGCCATTGATACTGAGGTAGCCGACGTCAACGGCGACGGCAAGGTTTCTCTTGCAGATGCCCTGCGGCTGATGAAGCTGCTGACTGCATAATTCATTATAAAAAAGAGCTCCTTCGGGAGCTCTTTTTTTGCGCAAAATAGGTTGATTTATCCGATCTTTTTTGTTATCATTCAGGTAGTACAAAAAAGGAGAAGAATCATGCCGATTTTAACCTACGACAATCAAAATTTTCTGATGGACGGCAAGCCCTACCAAATCCTTTCGGGCGCCATCCATTATTTCCGCGTGGTACCCGAATATTGGGAGGATCGCTTAAAGAAGCTCAAGGCCTGCGGCTTCAACACGGTGGAGACCTACACCTGCTGGAATCTGCACGAGCGCCGCGAGGGCGAGTTCGATTTCAGCGGTATTTTAGACATCGAAAAATTCATCTCCATCGCCGAAAGCCTGGAACTCAACGTCATCATCCGCCCCGGCCCCTACATCTGCGCCGAGTGGGAGTTCGGCGGGCTGCCCTCCTGGCTGCTCAAATACCCCAACGTCGCGCTGCGCTGTAACGATCCCCTCTATTTAGAAAAGGTAGCGCCCTACTATAAAGAGCTGCTCTCCCGCATTCGCCCCCACCTTTGCACCAACGGCGGGCGGGTGATCATGGTACAGGTAGAGAATGAATACGGCAGCTACGGCGACGATAAGGACTACCTGCGGCGGGTGGTCGGTCTCTACCGCGAAAACGGCATCGACTGCCAACTTTTCACCTCCGACGGCACCTGCCTTTGGATGCTCAGCGGCGGCACTCTGCCCGAGCTACCGGCGGTTGCCAATTTCGGCAGTGCACCGAAGGAACGGCTTTCCAAGCTCCATGCCTTTAAGCCCGATCAGCCGCTGATGTGCGGCGAATTCTGGTGCGGTTGGTTCAACCATTGGTATGAGGACAACCACCGCTATAAGCCCGCCGAGATCTCTGCCATGCTGGATGAATTCTTTGAAATGGGAGCGTCCTTCAATTTCTATATGTTCCACGGCGGCACCAACTTCGGCTTTTGGAACGGCGCCAACCACAACGGCGAGCTTTACCAGCCCACCATCACCAGCTACGACTACTGCGCCCCCTTAAGCGAAGCGGGCGACCTGACCGAAACCTACGAAGCGGTCAAAGCGGCCATCATCCGCAATACCGGTAAGCAGCCGCCCGCCATCGAGGTGGCAAACACCCCCAAGGCGGCCTACGGCAAGCTGGCGCTGACCGAATGCGCCCCGCTGATGGAAAACTACACCGCCCTTGCCAAGCCCGTTCATCACGCCTATCCCCAAACGATGGAGCAGCTCGGGCAGGACTTCGGCTACCTGCTCTATTCCACCGAAATTCACGGTCCCACCGAGCCTTTGGATTTGATCTTCAACCGGCTCCACGACCGTGCCCATATCTTTATTAACGGCAAATTGGCGGGCATCCGTGAGCGTTCCCGCCGCATGGACGAGGTGCTCATCGAAGCCGATTACGGTGAAACGGTCAAGCTGGAAATTTTGGTAGAAAATATGGGCCGCGTTAATTACGGCCCCAAGCTCTTTGACCAAAAGGGCATTGTGGGCGGCATCCGCCTCAAGCAACGCTACCATTTCGGCTGGGATCACTATTGCCTGCCGATGGAGGATCTTTCCGCCCTTTGCTGGCAGCAAGCAAAGCCCGCAGAGGTGCCCACCTTCTATAAAGGCACGCTGACCGTTGAAGGCAAGCCCTGCGATACCTTCCTGAAGCTTGCGCATTTTGAAAAGGGCTTCTGCCTTGTCAACGGCTTCAATATCGGACGCTATTTCAACTCCGCAGGCCCGCAAAAGACCCTCTATATCCCCGCGCCTCTGCTGAAGGAGGGCGAAAACGAGATCGTTGTCTTTGAATCGGATCGCTGCGAAAGCCCCATCATTGAATTCCTTGACACTCCTGAGCTTGGAGAACCCCTCGCCGTGCGGTAAAACCGCACGGCGCAAACTGCAAAAAAATGCACCGCTTTGGGCGCCCGAAGCGGTGCATTTTTGCGTTAATAGTTAATCAAGAAATTCTTCAAAAGCTGGGCCGCTTCGGCACGGGTGGCGTTGCCGTCGGGATCCAGGATCCCTTCCCCTCTGCCGGAGATCACACCGTATTCAACCGCCCAGGCAAGGGCATCCTCTGCCCAGCTATCGATCTTATTCCGATCGGTGAAAGCGGTCAGATCGCCATTGCCCTCGGGCTCGCCCAGATACCGCCATACCATGGTGATCATCTGCTCACGGGTAATCTTGCCGTTGGGATCGGTGCCGTCGGAAACGCCGTTTTCAACCGCCCATTCAACCGCCTTTTCATACCAGATCTCACCCGG
>JAFQKO010000205.1 GCA_017396865.1 Clostridia bacterium
AAAAATTCATCGTAGGAATCGGTCTCGGTATTCTCCTTGATATGCAGGGTGATCACAGAGCCCGCCTCGGCCTTCTCGGCCTCGGTAACGGTATATCCGTCGCTGCCCTTGGAGGTCCACTTCCAGGCGGTGTCCTCTCCCTCCTTACGGGTGAGAACGGTTACCTCATCGGCCACCATAAAGGCCGAATAAAAGCCGACGCCGAATTGGCCGATGATATCGACCCCTTCCTTCTCCTCGGCATCTGCCTTAAAATGGAAGGAACCGCTCTCGGCGATGGTGCCGAGATTCTTTTCCAATTCTTCCTTATTCATACCGATGCCGTGATCGGTGATGGTGAGGGTACGGGCCTCCTTATCGGCCGCCAAATGAATGGAATACCGCTCCCGATCGGGGGTCTTGCCGCCACAAAGGGCATCATAATAGCTTTTATCCGATGCGTCGGATGCATTGGAGATCAGCTCCCGCAGGAAGATCTCCTTCTGAGTATAGATCGAATTGATCATCAGGTCCAAAAGCCGCTTGGACTCTGCTTTGAATTGCTTTTTTGCCATTTTCAAATCAAACCTTCTTTATGAAAATTAGCACTCGCAACTCGCGAGTGCTAATTCAGTTTACCGCTATTTTAACGTTTTGTCAACCCCTTCGGTTTAAAAAAATGTAAACAAAGGGTAAAGAATGGATCATCAATGATGCAAGATAGGCCAATACTCAATCCGCTCTATGACATCAAATTGAACCGTATCTTTTGTTATATCAACCAATTGATCCTTTGGAATCTCAATTCGAACCAACGATTCTTTGACAGCATCAAATCCACTCCCGGTTTCCCGTAGCATTGTGACGTATAGTACCCCGTCACGTTTCCCGATTCGATAATCCATAACGCTATCTCCGGTATGGGGATGAAAAATCTTCATGAAAATCAATGATTTTGTTTCAAAAAAAGCCTCATTGTAAATCGGCGTTGCCTCTTCGCCGATACATTCAAGGTATTCTTCCATCGTGTTAATGCGTACATAATAATCCTTGATTTGTTTCGGTCTGCCCGGATCAAAAAGCTTAAAGTATACCACCGTTCCGTGTTTTTCCGCATAGGATTGAAGATCATAATTCCTTTGTAAGCCTTTCTCAACAAAGTATTCATATGATACCTTATCTAACTGTGCCGCTCCTCGATGCTTTGCAATGAATTTTTCAACCTCTCCTTCGCAAAGACTGATCATTGCATCTTCTAAACAATCGTTTGCAAGCAAGTAGATCGTCCACGTTTGCTGACTTTCTTTATCAAAGTCAACAACAACCTTGAATTGCTCCCCAATCTGATATTCGCGCCTATTTCCTTTATCATTTTCTTCGCAAAAATAGAGTTCAAAATCCTTATAGCTCAACTCGTCCCCCTTTTTAGAAAGGGCGATCACATCCTCAAGGGTCAGATTGCGGCTTGGTTGCACAGCAGGCTCTTCAACCTCCTCTTTGGGTGGTTCATTTTTTGGCGATTCTTCCTTGGGCGGTTCTTCGGGCGGTTGTTCCTGTTCCTTGGGCTGCTCTTGGGGAAGAATCGACTCCTCCTCTATCCGTTCCTCGCCGGGCACGAAGCTTGCCGCCATTGCACTTTTCCCTTCCTCTTCCGCCTTGCAACCGCTCAGCAGCAAGCAGCCGAGTAACAGCAGCGCTATCATTTGTTTCATTCCTTCTCCCCCTTCCCGCTCGCTTTTGGCTCCGCTTGGAAATCAACCTTTGTGGCTCGATAGTACGCACGGTTGATTCCCTTCAGCTCCTCCTTCGAAATCTCGATCATATAGGTATAGTTATGGGTTTCGATATCAATTAAAGAGGTATCGTAGCCGTAAATCGCATCGATATAAAGGCTATGATTGAATTTTCCTACCCGCAGCGACCATTGATTATAGTCCACCTCACCATGCTTTGAGGCGAAAATGAACTGCGAAGTTTTTTCAAAATAAGCCTCATCATAAAGCGCCGAATCCTCTCCGTAGTAGGCACGGTACGCCTCCACCGAATCGATTTGGAACAGCTCATCGAAAACCTGCCCTTCCTTGGCGAAGGCCCTTGTTACCGTATGCTCCACCGCATTCAGCGGCGCCGCGTTCTTAAACGTTTCAACGAATTCTTCCACGCCCTTTGACCGCAGATCGATGGCATTTTTGCTATATGCCACGTTGGCGATCAGGCAGATGGAATAGTAGTTGTTATCGGCGCCCCACTTTTTGATCTCCAAAGAAAAGGGCGCTTCCAACTCATAAATATAGCGATACTCCGCCATCGAATAAATATACGGATCAAAATCGCTGAATTCGATCGCGTTCCCCTTTTTGGCAATCTCCAGCACCGCCTCCAGGGTCAGTGGCACCTTGCGTTTCGGAGAAGTGTACGGTACATAGCAACCGTCGTAGTCAACAAGATTACCAAAATCTTCCTCCGTTGGCGTTTTTTCGGAGGCTTGCGGTTCCTTCTTTTCATAGCCGACAGGCATTACCGCCTGCGATTCTTCCTGCTTATTTGTGCAACCGCTCAGCAGCAAGCAGCCGAGCAACAGCAGCGCTAAAATTCGTTTCATGGCAATGCCTCCTTCCTTGCTTTCATTATACACACCCCCATCACGTCCCGCAAGGGGGGCAGCCAAAATGTAACAAAAGTGTAAAGATTTCCTGTTACCCTTGCATAAAAATGACCCGCAATTTTTGTGCAAGGTGCAAAAAATTGCGGGTCGTTCTCACGTTGTCGGATAAAAGTTTTCTCCCTCGTAGAAGCGAAACGGCGCCTCTAAAAAGGCCACGCCCTCCAAGCTCAGATAATACCGCACCACCTTTTTATAAAAGGTCTTCAGCTCGGCGGTGGGGATGATTTCGCCAACGTCGTAGGTGATAAACAGCTCTGCCGCATCTACCCGATCGCGGTATTGGAGGGTAGCCTGCTCCGTTCCTTCGGCGTTTTTATAATAGGTATAGGTTCCGCTCCGTGAAGCGGTGGGATCCATCAAAATCTCGGTTTCAAACCGATAGACAAACGGCTCCGAATAGCTTTGATCCTTCCAAATGGAATCCTGAACAAAGCGGTTCAGCTTCGGCTTCAGATCCGCAACAAAATGCAGATTGAGGATGGCGGGCCATTGATCGACGTTTCCGCCCTGCGGCGCATGGAGATCGATCTGCAGGCAAGCCTGCAGATACAGCGCCATCCGCTGCTCATCGGTAAGCGGAGTGCCGAGCTTAGGATCCATCTTCGCAAGGATCTCCGCCGATTGCTCCAAGGTCATCTCCCCTTGGGTTTCCCAAAATGCGTGCTGCGTAAGCCATTGCTCATAGCGAACCGCCGATTCCCCATTCATCTTGGAAACCGAGCAATTTTGCGGATCCTTGACTAAAAACAGCAGGTCGTTGTACTTCACCGCAAAGCCCTGCGTACAGACCGTTCCGCCGCCCACATAGCCGTTATAGCTTTCATAGCCCGATGCATCGAAGGTGAAGGTGGAATCCGCGTGGATCACCGTAAATTCCTTCTTTGTTACATTATAGTAAACCACACCGTTTTGATTGGCGTAGCAGCTGCCGAACTGCTCCTCCCTTTCCTCCAAAACCACCCTTTGCTCCTTGAGATCATAGATCATAAAGCAGGCCGAGGTTTTCATATACAGCCGATCCTCAAAATAAGCGCAGGGGATGCGGTCGTAAAAGCCGAGCGGCTTGATGGCCTGATGCGTTTCCTTGGTTTGCAGATCGCAATACATCAGCGCCTCATCCAGAAAATACAGCCGCCCATCGGCCAAATAAAACTCAAAGGGATCGCTGCCGGTACGCACTCTGCAAAGAGCCTCCACCGAGCCATCGGCAAAGGAATAGGCCTTCAGCAGCTTACCCTCGGTGTCACCGTATTTCCATTCGGTATAATAGAGGGTGTCCCCGATACGGGTGGCATCGGCAACGTAATAATCCAAATCAAAGGAGATCAATTCTTGCTCGGCCAAATCCAGCAATACCGTTTGATACCGCTCTGCCTGCGCATTAAATTGATTCAGCAAGACGTGATCCTCCCAGCCCTCGATTGCTCTCCCGGCAGGATTGCCCACCGCGATCGGCTTTTCATTGGTTTTGAGGTTCATGATCCAAAGCTTGCCGCCCTGATTATAAACCATATAATCATCCTGCACCGTCAAAAGCCCGGCATTCGTCACCAATTTTTCGGGTGCGGTTTTCACGCCGAGATAGGCGCGGTAAATGCTGCGCGCATCCCCGTCGTCGGCCTCGTAGACGGCATCCTGACCGTAATCCTCGAAGACGTAGGCGGGCTCAAGTGCATCCTGCGCGCCGCCATCAACGGAAATCTGGGGTGCAGGCGGTGCATAGCCGGGGGCCAAAACCGTTTCCGCATCGTTTTTATCGGGCCAAATCAGCAGCACAATCAGCACCATTGCCGCCATGGCCGCCAGATAGGCCGCAGGCTTCCAAACGTACTGCCATTGATACCTGCTTTTCTTTTTGCCGTGCAGGCAGTTTTCAAAGATTTGCTGCCGCTGCGCGGGGCCGAGCCGCCAGCCGCTTTCGGCCGCTTTCAAGGAATTCCAATTCACACTCATACCAACGCCTCCTTCCGATAGAGCTCCTCTGCCCGCTCCTTGGCGCGCTGAATTCGCTTGCGCACCGAGGCATCGCTGCCGCCGATCATCTCGGCGATCTCCTTGGAGGTATAGCCCTCCACGTATTTGAGCTGCAAAACGATCCGATCCTTGATCGGCAGGCACCAAAGCAGCTCGGGCAGGGAACGGGCGGGGGCAGCCGCGGTGCGGTAATCCTCTAAATTTTCATGCCGATGCCGATTACGGGCGGTGCAAAGGGACTTGGCACAGTTGACGGCGCACCGAATCAGCCACGCCTTTTCGTGCTCCTCATTTTGAAATGCGGGCGCCTTGCGATAATAGCGCAAAAAGGTATTCTGCGCGGCATCCTCCGCATCCTCCGCATTGCCGAGGATCGACATGGCGATGCGATAAACCATGTTGCCATGCCGATCGATCGCCTGCTTCAACGCTTCATTCTTCAAAGGATCTCCCCCCTTTCATCTATAATACCTTCGAAAGAGCCGAATTTGTGACATCTTTTTTTAAAAAAATGCAGGCGAACAAGGTTCGCCCGCAATCTCTTTAGTTTTTATGAGAAAGATAGATCAAATACGCGTTGATAAAGCCGTCGATATCGCCGTCCATCACCGCATTGATATTACCCATTTCAAAGTTGGTGCGATGATCCTTGGCCATGGTATAGGGCATAAAGACATAGGAACGGATCTGGCTGCCCCAGCCGTTGCTCATCTGATCGCCCTTGATATCCTCGATCTTCTCCAAGTTTTCACGCTCTTTGATCTCCACCAGCTTGGATTTGAGCATCTTCATACACATATCGCGATTCTGGAACTGGCTGCGCTCATTTTGGCAGGAAACCACGATACCGGTGGGCAGATGGATCAGCCGCACCGCCGAGGAGGTCTTATTAACCTTCTGACCGCCCGCACCGCTGGAGCGGAACACCTCCATCTTGATATCCTCGGGGCGGATCTCCACCTCAACGCTGTCGTCAATTTCGGGCATGACCTCTACCGATGCAAAGGAAGTCTGCCGACGGCCCGAAGCATCGAAGGGAGAAACACGCACCAAACGGTGCACGCCCATCTCGCTCTTGAGATAACCGTAGGCATACTGCCCCTCCACCAAAATGGAGGCGCTCTTGATGCCCGCCTCATCACCGTCGAGATAGTCCAGAACGGTCACCTTATAATCATGGCGCTGGGCGAACCGCAGATACATCCGATAGAGCATCTCCACCCAATCCTGCGCCTCGGTACCGCCTGCGCCCGCATGGAAGGTCAAAATGGCGTTATTCTGATCGTATTCCCCGCTCAAAAGAGTTTGGAGGTTGGCGGCCTCAAGGCGCTTTTCAAAATCGGCAAACTCCTTGATCACGTCCTCTTCCATCTCTTCGGGCTCCATCTCTGCCATCTCCAGCAAAGCGCCCAGATCCTCATGGGCGGAGCAGAGCTTTTCAAAGCCCTCAACGGTTCTCTTATTGTTCTTAATGGTCTGCAAAACCTTCTGAGAATTGGCGATATCATCCCAAAAGCCCGCCGCGGCGGTGAGCGCCTCATCCTCCTCGATCTTAACCCGCAGGTCAGCGATCTTCAGCGCCCGCTCCAGAGTATCCAGATCCTTTTTGAATTCATTTACTTTTTGCTTATATTCTTCGATAATAATCATGCTTTTTCCTCACACATAAAATCTCAACGATAATATTACCATATTTCTTTTGCAAATGCAAGAAAAACATCAAAGCAGGTCTTTACTTTTTTACATATTTTATATATAATATATACTGTATATCTATGTATTAAAGGAGCTTTCCATGAAAACCAAAACGTGTTTGTACGGCGCGCTGAGCCTCGGGCTGGTCGCCGGTATTCTTCGCATCGTTCAATATTTCACCGTAATCGATCAGGACGGATTCTTCATCAAAGGCGCCCTCACCGATTTCACCAACGGCTGCTTGGTCGGTCTTTTGGGCGTGGGCGTGATCTTCAGCTTCATCTGTAGCCTAAAGCAAAAGGAGCAGGTTCCCTTTGCGCGGCTTTACCCCCGCGGCCTTGCCGATTTTCTCTTCCTTGCCCTCGCGGTGATCGCAGCGGCGGAGGGCGCCTACCGCATCTTCCTTGCGGCCGAAACAACGCCGCTTGATGTGACCGCGCTCCTTCTCTGCCTCCTTTGCCTGCTGAGCGGATTGGGCTGGTTCTTCCTCTGCAAGCGCAAGGAAACGCCGCTGGCCTTCTTCCCTGTTTTGCATCTGGGGATCTTCATTATCAGCTATTTCTGGGTCACCTATCAATACATCCACGTGAGCGGCTATATCATGATGATTTTAGGGCTTTGCGCTCTGCTGCTCTTCGTTACTGCGCTGATGAAGGCGGTTACCGGCGCCTCCTGCAGCCGCGGGCGGATGATCTTCGTTTCGGCGCTGGCCATTTCCTGCATCCCCGCCACCTTTGCAGAAGCCGCCTTTAACCCCACCTTTGTTAACCTGCTGATGCTGGCAAACGGCGCCTTGATCTTTGCGCTGGCAATTCTGACGCTGCTCTGCCTGAGCAAGCCCCTCCCCGAGGAGGAGCCCGCCGAGGAGGAAAACGAAGGCCCCGATCTTTCAACCATGAACCAATTTTTCTCGGAGCTTCCCGAGGAAGAAGAAACAGAGGAGGAACAACCCAATGAGCAGAACGACTAAAATTTATGCCCACCGCGGCAGCCGCACCCGCTACCCCGAAAACACCATGGGTGCCTACAAATTGGCGGTTGAAGAGGGAGCCGACGGCATCGAGCTCGACATCCGCACCACCAAGGACGGCGAGATCGTCATCAGCCACGATTCTTCTCTCCTGCGCAACAGCGGGCAGGATATCAAGATCGGCGAGCATACCTGGGAGGAGATCTCCAAGATCTCCGTTCACTGCGAGGATCGCTTCGGCACCACCTATAAGGACAAGGTCTTCGTTCCCCGCTTGGTGGACGTTTTGGAATACTTAAAGGACAAGGACGTTCTGCTGAACATCGAGGTCAAGCAGCAAGCCGACCGCCCCTACGGCTACATCGAGCAGAAAACGCTGGCGATGGTCGAGGAATACGGCATGAAGGATCGGGTGCTCTATTCCAGCTTCGATCAATACATTTTAGTCAAATTAAAGGAGCTGGACCCCACCGTTCGGACAGGGCTGCTCTATATGTCCTATCCTATCTACAATGCAGGCGAGCAGGCCAAGCGGCTCGGTTGCGTTGCCCTTCATCCCGATAAAAAGGTAGGGGTCATGTACGACGACGTGGACAAGGCAGTTGCCCTGGGGCTGGACTGCAACGTCTGGACGGTCAACGATCCCGAGGAAGCGCGCGATTTAATCGCCCGCGGCGCTACCTCCATCATTACCGATACCCCCGCCGAGATCATCGCGGCGCTGGAGGAATAACACACCCTTCATGGGGCAAACTAACCCCATGAAACGAATGATCAGAATTTTACTCATCACTATACTGCTCGGTGCGTTTATCGCCCTCGTTTTATGGGGCATCAACGCAGCGGCGGCAGGCACCCATTCCATTTTGGGCGATGCCGCCTATCAACCTTTTTTCGGAGGATTTTCGTGAACCAAAAGAACATTCGTAATTTTTCCATCATTGCCCACATCGACCACGGCAAGTCTACCATCGCCGATCGGCTTTTGGAGCTTTGCAACACCGTGGAGCTGCGGGAGATGGAGGATCAGCTTTTAGATAATATGGAGCTGGAGCGGGAGCGGGGCATTACCATTAAGGCCCGCGCTGTCCGCTTGGATTATCATGCCCAAAACGGCGAGGATTATGAGATCAACCTGATCGACACCCCGGGGCACGTCGACTTCAACTATGAAGTATCCCGCGCTTTGGCGGCCTGCGAAGGTGCAGTGTTAGTCGTCGATGCCTCCCAGGGCATCGAGGCGCAGACCCTTGCCAATACATACATTGCGCTGGACAACGATCTGGAGCTGATCCCCGTTATCAACAAGATCGACCTACCCGCCGCCGATCCCGATCGGGTAGCCCACGAGATCGAGGACGTGATCGGCATCCCCGCCTTGGATGCGCCCCGTGTTTCGGCCAAAAACAACATTAATATGCAATCGGTATTAGAGGCAGTGGTGGAGCAGATCCCCGCCCCCGAAGGCGACCCCGACGCGCCCCTTTCCGCCCTCATCTTCGATAGCTACTACGACAGCTACAAGGGTGTCATCGTCTACATTCGTATGGTGGAAGGCACCCTGCGGGCGGGCGACCGCATCCGCATGATGGCCACCGGCGCGGAATTCGACGTTGTGGAATGCGGATTTTTGCGCCCCTTGGGCTTTGAGCCCAGCGGGATTCTGCAGGCCGGTCAGGTCGGCTATCTCACCGCCTCCATCAAAAGCGTGGAGGATACCCGCGTGGGCGATACCGTTACCCTTTGCGAAAAGCCCTGTACCGAGCCGTTGCCGGGCTATAAGCCCTGCACCCCGATGGTCTTTTCGGGTATCTACCCCGCCGACGGCGCCCGCTACGACGATCTGAAGGAAGCTCTTGCCAAATTAAAGCTCAACGACGCCTCCTTCCTCTTTGAGCCGGAGACCTCTGTTGCCCTCGGCTTTGGATTCCGCTGCGGCTTTTTAGGTCTTTTACACATGGAGATCATCCAGGAGCGGATCGAGCGAGAATTCCAGATCGATATCATCACCACCGCTCCGTCGGTCAGCTACCGCGTCACCAAAACCGACGGCACCGTTCTGCAGATCGATAACCCCACCAACTACCCCGATCCGTCGGTCATCGCCATGACCGAGGAGCCCTTTGTGAAGGCCGACATTCTGACTCCCAAGGAGTTCATCGGCAACATCATGGAGCTTTGCCAGGATCGCCGCGGGATCTACACCAACACCAGCTATTTAGACGCCGATCGGGTGACCCTCCATTATGAGCTGCCCCTCGGCGAGATCATCTACGACTTTTTCGATACCTTGAAATCCCGCACCCGCGGCTACGCCTCCCTCGACTATGAGCTGGCCGACTACCGCGAATCCAAGCTGGTCAAGCTGGATATCATGCTCAACGGCGAGATCGTGGACGCCCTTTCCTTTATCGTTCATACCGATAAAGCCTATCCCCGCGCTCGCCGCATGAGTGAAAAGCTGAAGGAGCATATCCCCCGCCAGCTCTTTGAGATCCCCGTTCAGGCCTGCATCGGCGGCAAGATCATTGCCCGCGAAACGGTTAAGGCCCTGCGCAAGGACGTTTTGGCCAAGTGCTACGGCGGTGATATCACCCGTAAAAAGAAGCTGCTGGAAAAGCAGAAGGAAGGCAAAAAGAGAATGCGCCAGCTCGGCAGCGTAGAAGTGCCGCAGGAGGCCTTTATGGCGGTGCTCAAGCTGGATTCTTAAGCGATGCTGTCCCTTTATCTGCATATCCCCTTTTGCCGCCGCAAATGTGCCTATTGCGCCTTTTGCTCGCAAACGGGGAGCGAGACCCAAAAGGAGCGCTATGCACAAGCCCTCTGCCGCGCCATCGAGGATGCGGCAGGGCGGGAGACGCGCCCCTTATCTACATTTTATATCGGCGGCGGCACCCCCGCCCTATTGGGCACAGAGCGGCTCTGCCGCGTGATCGAGGTCGTAAAACGGCAGTTTGCCCATTCCGCCGATTGGGAATTCACGGTGGAATGTAACCCCGAGAGCACCACCGACGATCTGCTCGCCACGCTGAAGGCGGCGGGGGTCAACCGTATCTCGATGGGCGTGCAATCCCTTCAAAACAACGAGCTGACCGCCTTGGGGCGGCTACACGACCGCGACGGCGCATTGGCGGCGCTGGAGCGGATCTTTAAAGCAGGCTTTCAAAACGTCAGCGTGGACGTGATGTACGGCATCCCCCACCAGACCGAGCAAAGCTTTGCCGACACCCTTGATACCCTGCTCTCCTATCCCATCACCCATCTTTCCTCCTATGCACTCCAATTAGAGGAGGGCACCCCCTTAGCGGCAACCGCCCAACCGATGGAGGAGGAGTTGGAGGAGCGCCTTTGGCTGCTCCTTTGCGAGCGGGCGAAGGCGGCGGGAATGGTGCATTATGAGATCTCCAACTTCGGCAAGGAGGGCTGTTTTTCCCGCCATAATCTTGCCTATTGGCGCCGCACCGACTATATCGGCCTCGGCGCATCCGCCCATTCCTTTTGGCGCGGCACCCGCTACAGCGCGCCTGCGGATTTAGAGGAATACTGCAAAAATCCGCAATTTTCGCAAAACCCCATCCCCATTTCTCCCACCGAAGCGGAGGAAGAAGCCATTTTGCTGGGGCTGCGCACCTTTGAGGGTGTATCCCTTACGCAGTTGGCAGGGATCGATTTATCCCGCTATCGCGACTTTTCCACAATCGAAAACGGTCGATTTTCCCTCAACGAGCGGGGATATTATTTGTCAAACAGTATTATTTCCGACATTTTATACAAAAAGGATACAATATCATGAACTACAAGCAGATGAACATCGAGACCCTTTCCACCGGTCAGGAAGCGGTCAGCAATATTTTGGTCGCCGCAGGCTGCGGCGGCTTTGAGGTGATCGACCCGCAGGACTTTCAGGAATTCCTCGATACCGTAACCCCCCATTGGGACTACGTGGATGAGGAACTGCTCAAGCGGCAGAGCGACCGCACCATCATCAAGGTCTATGCCGCCGACAACGAGCAGGGGCTGGCGCTGTTCCGCGATATTGAGCGCCGTATTGAAGAACTGCGGGGCAATCCCCTCTACGGCACGCTGGAGATCACCGTTAGCGATCTGCCCGAGGAGGATTGGCAGAGCGGCTGGAAGCAATATTATAAGCCGATCCACGTAGAGCGGTTGGTGGTGGTGCCCCTTTGGGAGGACTACGCAGCCCAAGACGGCGAGACCATTATGAAGATCGATCCCGGCATGGCCTTCGGCACCGGTGCCCACGAGACCACCCGCCTTTGCCTTAAAGCGCTGACCAAGGAAGATCTGACCGACAAGACGATTCTGGACGTAGGCTGCGGGAGCGGCATCCTTTCCATCGGCGGTGTTTTGCTGGGCGCAAAGAGTGCCTTCGGCTGCGACATCGACCAGCTTGCGGTGGAGGTTGCCAAGCGCAACGCCGCGCTGAACGGGCTGGAAACCCGCACCGACTACGCCGCAGGCGATCTGCTGGAGGTGGTGGAAGGGCAGTATCCCATCGTGGTTGCCAACATTGTGGCCGACGTCATTTTGATGCTGCTGAAAGACCTCAAGACCGTTTTACTGCCGGGCGGCACCTTTATCGCCTCCGGCATCATCGATGACCGCAAGGACGAGCTGCTTTCTGCCATCCGCGCCCGGGGCCTGACCGTGACGAATATTGAAGAGGAACGCGGCTGGGTTGCCATCACTGCGGTGAACTGATATGGAGCATTTCTTTTTACCCGAAGTACCGAGCGGCAGCTTCACCGTTGAGGGGGAGACCTACCGCCACCTGACCCGCTCCCGCCGCATGGCAATCGGCGACACCGCCCTCTTCAGCGACGGCAAGGGGCTGGACTACTTAGCCAAAATGACCGCCTGCACCAAAGAGACCGCCACCTTCACCGTTTTGGAGGAGCGGCAGGCGGTAAGCGAGAGCAACTTAAAGATCACCGTTTATCAATGCCTGCCAAAAGGCGATAAGATGGAGGACGTGCTCCACCGCTGTACTCCGCTGGGGGTGACCCGCTTTGTACCGGTATTGAGCAGCCGCTCCATCGGCGGCAAGCCCAACGAGAATAAGCGCAAGCGCTGGGAAAAGATCATCCTTTCCGCTGCCACCCAAAGCGGGCGGAGCATTTTGCCGGAGCTGGCGGAGGTTTATACCTTCGATGAAGCCATCGCTGAGATGCGCGAGGCGGACGCCGCCTTTATCTGCTATGAAAATTCCGACGCACCCCTGCCGCCCCTGCCGCAGGAAGGCTCCATTGCCTTTTTGATCGGGCCCGAGGGCGGGCTGGCACCGGAGGAGGCAGATCAGCTCCCCACCTGCAGCTTGGGACGCAGAATCCTCCGCACCGAGGATGCCGCCGCCTTTTTACTGCCGATCCTGCTGGATCGTACCGATAATTTATAAGAAAGGGAACGATAACCCATGGCAAACAACAAAGCAAAAAAGACCGAGCTGATCATCGGTCGTACCAGTATTCTGCTGTTCTGGAGCCTGGCACTGGGTGCTCTGCTCTGGGCAGAGCGCACCGCTTGGTGGCGCTCCGACCTGATCTTCAAGGGGATGCTGCCCTGGCTGATGCCCGCCCTTGCAGGCGTTTTTCTGCTCCTTACAGCGGCCATCATTCTTTTATGGAAAAAGGTAGGCGCGCGGGAGGATCGGCTCTTTTCCACCCCCTATCTGCTCTATCTTGCAGCCGCCCCCATCCCCGCGCTGCTGCTCCCCTGGACAGCGATCTTTCAAGATAAGCTCCAGCTCTTCTCCATCTGGATCAGCGTGCTCTTTGTGGGGCTGATCGGCTATTTCGCCGTTTATGTTATTCACGCCAATCATTCCCCTGCCGCAGGTCGGCTGGCCGCCTTCACCGCCCTCCATGCAATGCTGTTGGTGGGCTACCACAAGCTGTATCTGCGCGGCAGCAACGCCTTTCTGGAGATCAAGGGCTATCCCAATCAGACCCTTATGGCGATTGTGGCCACCGTGCTGACGGCAGCGATCGCCTTCCTGCTGCTGCGGAGCAAGAAAAAGGGCTGCAGGCTGACGCTTGCCGCGCTGTTGCCCACCGTGGCGGTTTCCGCCATCGTCATGATCGGCTCTGCGCTGTTCTTCGCCAAGCTTCCCGTTGCCCTCCGCTCAAATTGGCTTACCCTCGGCACCATCGGGGTTGAAATCATTTGGATGATTGTTTCCATTGTTCTTTTGAAGCAAAGAAAGAAAAAATAAAAGAATGCCAAGGGCTTAACCCTTGGCATTCTTTCAGCGTGTCAAAAAAACTATTTATTATTTTGACACGCTGGGAGACTGATTAAAAAAGAGTGCCGAATTCGCCGATCCGTTCTCGTCGGCGTACATGGGTACGGTAGAGAGCGGATCGGCGGATAGCAGAAAAATTCCAATCAAAATCCGCATCACGATGCGGATTTTTTCCTTATAAAATGAACAAGAAGAAAGAGTAGACTTCCCTTCTCCTTGCAATCATTAATATTGGCGCATACTTTAGGCTTTACCTATTTTTCTGCGGTCGGTGCCTTTTTTAACAGTCTGAAGAATGCCAAGGACGTTAGTCCTTGGCATTCTTTATCTTATAAAGTTCTTCGGTGGCAAAGCTTAATTTTGTAATTACGTCGTTTTTGGCGGGATAGCAATAGAAGGAATCCTTATCGGTGGAGATATCCACGCAATCCTCCGGCTTGATATAGCAATAATCATACTCCACGTGCAGGCCGATCATTCCCTTGGGCTTGCGCTGAATGCGGTAGGGCTCACCGTTATAAACGCCCTCTAAGATAAAGCCTTCCTCGGGATCGTGGGTCAGCTTCGCCTCCCCCAGATGCTCAAATTTCATGCAGCGGGGCAAGGAATAAACGTCCACCGAATCGGAGAAGGCATACCGCCCCTCCTCGATCTCCTTGCGCACCTGCGCCCGCTCCCATTCGAACCAATCGGGGATATGGGGGAATTCCGTTTCCCCTTCGTTGGCCTGCAAGGCGCCATCCTCCAGCAGCGTCCAACGCTTACCGCAGGCGGTGCAGTAAAGCTCGGCGCCCTCCGATGCCATCTTGCGCTCGGCCATGCAGTGGGGGCATTGATACAGCACCTTATGCAGCCCCTCTGCACGGTACGGCTCGGTGATCTTGATGCCCGCTTCCTTTTGGTATTGATATTCATCGTAGGTCATCGCCTCGCGAATGGCGGCGTTGATCTCCCCCACCGACATCGATTTCACCTGCTCAGCGGTCAGAATTTGGGTCATGGTCGCCCGCATCGGCACCTTGCGGGGCTTGCGGTAGTTCCAGAAGGGGGTGTGCAGATGGTTGCCATGGTGCAGCATCACCACAACGGGCACGCCGTTCATCTTCACCATCTTGCCCAGCGCATCGGGCAGCATCGCCGTGGTGCCGATGGGAGTATACCGCGCCTCGGGATAAAGGCTCAAAATATCGCCCTTCTTGGTCACCTTGCGGATGGAGCGCACCAAATTCAGGTCGTTAGTAAATTTGCGGGTGCAGATGCTGCCGATCAGCTCCATCAGCCAAGGGCGGCGATAGTAGCCGTCCACCGTTACCACGTTATTGACCCGATGGGGAAAGGTGGCGGTGGCGGTGATCTCAAAGTCGATGAAATACATATGGTTGCTCAGCAAAATATAGGGCGGCTTCAAGCCCTCCATATTGATCTTCTCAACCTTGTAGTCCTTGCCGAGTAAAAGAATTTTAGAAATCAGCGTGATCAGCCAAGAAAGCACCAACGGTTGACGAATCGGCCGCTTGGCAGTATTGTAGTATTTTTTCTTTTTGTAGTTGACCTCCATATAATAATCCCCTTAATTTTAATGCAATTTCATTATATAGGAAAAAAGCAAAAAAGGCAAGGGGATGTTGCGCAAGGGCAACAATCAACGTGAAGCATTGTATGGAATCCGACGAAGTCGGCATGTTATCCGACGAAGTCGGCATGTTATCAACAGGTAGTGTTGGATGTGATCAATCCGAAGGGAAAACGATATGACATACCGTTTGCAACGCAAACGGATTACATCCTCGCTTGCGCGAGATTACATACCAATCCTTCGGATTGGATAAAAAAACCTCGTTCCGAAGAACGAGGTTTTTTTGGTGGAGACAACTGGAATTGAACCAGTGACCCCTTGCATGTCAAGCAAGTACTCTAACCAGCTGAGCTATGCCTCCACGCGACTTCAATATTTTACTATACGGGGCTTGAAATGTCAAGCCCCGTTTTTAAAAAAATTACAAAACTTTTGCCAAAAACTCCTGCAAGCGGGCACTTTGCGGATGATTGAAGATCTCGTCGGGCGTTCCTTCTTCCAAAATCACGCCCTGATCCATAAAGACCACGCGGTCGGCCACCTCACGGGCAAAGCCCATTTCGTGGGTAACCACCACCATCGTCATACCCTCGGCGGCAAGCTGCTTCATAACGTCCAGCACCTCGCCGACCATCTCGGGATCCAGCGCAGAGGTGGGCTCATCGAAGAGCATGACGTCCGGCTCCATCGCCAGCGCCCGCACGATCGCCACACGCTGCTTCTGGCCGCCCGAAAGCTTTGAGGGATATTCCTCTGCTTTATCATCCAAACCAACCTTCTTTAACAGTTCAATTCCTTTAGCATTTGCCTCTTCGGTAATTTCTTTATTACTGCGAATATCTGCTTCATTATAGTCTTTCTTAAAGAAACGAGCCCATTTGGCGTTCCGCGCCTTCTTTTTTGCAACATAGATCGGCGCAAGGGTCAGGTTCTGCAATACGGTTTTATTATTGAACAAATTAAAGTGCTGAAACACCATGCACATCTTTTGCCGATGCACATTAATATCCACCTTCATATCGGTTAAATCAACGCCGTGAAAATAGATATTGCCGGAAGTGGGGTCTTCCATAATGTTCAGACACCGAAGCAAGGTGCTCTTGCCGGAACCGGACGGACCCAATACAACAATGATCTCACCCTGCTGAATCTTCAGGTCAACACCCTTTAAAACATGGAGATCGCCAAAATTTTTATGAAGATTACATACCTCTATCACTCTTCCTCAATCTCCTTTCCATCACCTTGATCAACAGCGTAATAAGCATAACCAATACGATATAAACCAGTGCCATCGCCAAATAAGGAACCATGAACTCATAATTATTGGTACCAATCTTATTGAATACCATATACAAATCCATTGCGCCAACAAAACTGACGATAGAGGTCTCTTTAATTAATGTAATGAACTCATTGCCCATTGTCGGCAAAATATTTTTAACTGCTTGCGGAATCACGATTTTCATCATAGTCGCAGAAAAGCTCATGCCCATGGCACGTCCGCCTTCCATTTGACCGGGATCTACGGAAAGAATTCCTCCGCGCATAATCTCAGATATGTATGCGCCGCTGTTCAGACCGAAGACTAAAACCGCAACCGATACAGATCCAATGTTCACGCCCATCATCGGAAACAAGACATAGTAGAACAACAATAATTGAACCACCATCGGTGTTCCGCGGAAAAAGGATACGTAAACAGAGCAAATGCCATTTAAAATCCGCGGCATAATCTTGTACTTAGGAACAACGCGTGCCGCAGCGATCAACGTGCCGATCACCGTTCCGATGATCAACCCTAAAATTGCAATAATAAGGGTATTTTGAATACCGTCCAAAAAATCTCTGTATGCTCCATGATCAATAAATTCTTCCCAGAAGCCCAGAATCTTTTTTTCTATATTTCCCATAACAAAATCCTTTATAACAAACAAATGCTTCACCGTTTCCGGTGAAGTATTTGTTCTTAGTTATTTATGCCATTTCATTTAATGATGCGGTGATGAATGCGGCGGGAGCAGAATCAATCACAACATAATTGATATTTCCGTTCAACATATCCTGAACTGCCATCGAGCCGTTTTTATAACCCTTAGTGGTCACCTTAAAGCCTGCAAAGCCCCAATCAGCATCGCCTTCACAATACAGCTGGCCGGTAGTACCGGTCTGAACACCGATCGTTGTCTTAGAATCAAAAGAATTCAAAATCTTTTCAACGTCTTCAACAGTTTTGCACTTGTCAAAGGTTGCATCATCAGACAAAGCAATCAACTTTTGAGAAGCAGCATAGTAGGAATCGGAGAAGGTTACGTATTCTTCTCTATCCGGCTTAATGGTAAGACCGGCCATTGCAATGTCACACTTATGCTGACCAACGGACAAGCATACTGCGTCAAAGTCCATGTTTTTAATAACCAGTTCCATACCCAACTTTTCCGCCAACAATGCAGCCAATTCCATGTCTACACCCAGATACTTATCACCCTCGGTATACTCGAAGGGTTCAAATGCCGCGTTGGTTGCAACGATCAACTGCTCCTTGGAAGAATCTTCTTTTGCGGAAGTGATCGGAGTGGGAGTGCCTCCACCAAAATACTTTTCGCAAATCTCATCCAAAGTGCCGTCCTTTTTGATTTCAGCAATAAAATCATTAACCTGCTTCAATAACTCGGGATTATTCTTATCCACACCGAATGCATATTCTTCTTCAGTCAGATTAATTTCGATCACCTTAGCCGTTGCACCGCTGCCGCTGCAAGCGGTCAAGCAGAACACCATGACCAAAGCCATCATTAAGCAAAGAAACTTTTTCATAGGTTTATACCTCTCTTTTTAATTTGATTGCTTCTATTATATAAGAAGAGAAAGCAAAATGTCAAGCAATTCCCGCAAATATTTTATATTTTTTCTGTTTTATGCAAAATATTCATAAATAGACGTTATTATATTCATTTTCAAGGCGCATTTGATCCTCAGGCGTATCGGGGGTGAAGGGCAGATCGAAATAGTTGAGGATCCCGCGGGCGATGGCAACGCCGATCTGATAGACGTTTCGAACGATAAAATCCGCATCCTGCGGATTGCTGTGGCAGCCCACCTCCACGATGACCGCAGGCATCCGCGAGCGGCGCAGCTCATAATAGCCCAAGCCGCCGTAAACGGTGCTGCCCTCCAAAACGCCCCGCCCCTCGGCGGGGTTCACCGCCGAAAGGGCGGCATAGATATCCTCTGCCAATCGCTGACCGTTGGTGGCGGGGCGGTAGTAAAACACCCGCGCACCCCGCTGCCCCGCATCGCAGAACACCGAGCGGATCGCCACGTAAATATCCGAGTTGCGGCTGTTGGCATCCGAAACCAGCGTTTGCAGATCATAGGCAGGATTATTCCGCACGGTTTCGACCCCATTACGAACCAGCTCCAGCTCCACCACGTCGGCGATCAGATTCATTCGCTCCTCCTCGGTACCGAAGGTACCGTAGCCCCGATTAAATTCCCGCGTTGACGGGGAAAGATATACTTCCGGCATTCATATCACCTCCACCCCATTCTATGCAATAAGCCCTTTGCGTTTTCCGCAAAGGGCTTCAGCGTGTCAAAAAACTATTCATTATTTTGACACGCCGGGAGACTGATTAAAAAAGAGTGCCGAATTCGTCGAAATGATCCCGATCGCGTATGTGATACGCTGAGCGGTCATTTCGGCGGATAGCAGAAAAATTTCAATCAAAATCCGCATCACTATGCGGATTTTTTCCTTATAAAAAGAAAAAGGAGAAAGAGTAGACTTTCTTTCTCCTTGCAATCTTCAATATTGGTACATACTTCAGGGGTTACCTATTTTTCTGCGGTCGGTGCCTTTTTTAACAGTCTAAAGCAAATTCCAATTTTGCACGTCGCATTGACCATGTTCATTACTGCCGGTGGCAAAAACGTTGCCGTCGGCATCCATTGCAACCGCATGGGAGCTGCCCGCCGCAACCGAAACGATATCCTTCCAATCGCCCGTATTGACGAAGGAAACTCGTCCGTCGATCCGCAGGCCGAAGGAGAAGCCGTAGCCTGCCGCCGCATCGATGATCTTTTCCCACTCCTCGGTATTGCATTGACCCTGCTCGTTCATGCCGATCGCCACCGCCGTGCCGTCGAGCTTCAGGCCAACGGTATGGCTTCGGCCCGCCACAACGGCTGCGATATTCTTCCAGGTGGTTACCGAGCATTGCTGCTTATCGTTCAGACCGGTAGCCACCACAGAGCCATCCTTTTTCAAGCCGACCGTATGATTGGCACCCACCGAAATACAGGTTACACCCTTCCATTCGGAAACCGCACATTCGCCATTGGCGTTATATCCGACCGCCACTACGGTGCCGTTCTTTTTCAAGCCGACGGTATGACCGCTGCCTGCGGCAATTGCCACGATATCGGTCCACTCGGCGGTGTTGCATTGGCCATGGGCATTATCGCCGACCGCCACCACGGTGCCGTTCTTTTTCAAGCCGACCGTATGCTGATCGCCCGCCGCCACCGCCACGATATCGGTCCATTCGCCCACGTTTCGCTGGCCCGCCGTATTATCGCCTGCGCTCAAGACGGTACCGTCCTTCTTCACGCCGACCGTATGCATTCTGCCGGCAGAGATTTTGCCTGCGTAGCTCTGTAAATGGAGCCGCGCCTGCTCGAAATACTCCAGCTGCAGCGCTTGATCCTGCACCTGCAGCAGCGAGTCCACCGCCTTTTCATAATCGTTTTCCCGCATCCGCTGCAGTGCCTGCTGATAATAGGCCTCCTCCAGCAGCTTTTCGGCCGATTTATAATCGCCCAGCTCCTCCAGCAGCACAATTGCTTCCGCATACTTTCCTTGCTTGAGGTGATCGTTTGCCTTATTGTACTTGGAGGCGGGCATCAGAAAAAAGAAATACGCCGCCGCAGCCGCTGCGCCGAGCAGCAGCACAATGGCGGTGATGATCAGCGTCCATTTCAGGCCGCTTCTTTTTTTCGGCTCCTTCTTTGCTTCGGCCGCACCCTCTGTTGCCGCCAGCAATGCCCGCAAGGAGCTTGCCAGAGAAGGATCGGCATATTGCAGCGCCTGCTGAAAATGGGGATGCTCCTGAAATTCGCTGCCGCTCACCGCCAGCAGCTCAAGCTTACGCAGCTGCATCTCGGCCAGCAATGCGCCCAGATGGGCGCGGGCATTGTTCGGCGTTTGCTTCAGTACCTGATTAAAGCAGGCTTCCGCAAAGGTGAAATTTCCTTCCTCCAATGCATCATAGCCCTGCCGCATCAGCAGCGCACCGTTTGCGGGCGGCTGCGGCTCGGGCTGCGGCTGCGGAGCAGGACGATGCGCCACAATCTTTTGACGCACCGCCTCGATCACCTTCGCCTCGGCCTCATACAGCTCCCGCCGCTCCAGATCGGCAAGCTGCACCGCCTGCCGATAATATTCATCCTCCATGACCGACGTTTCCGAAACGCGGCTGACCACCTGCACCTGCTGCTTGGTTTCGGGATTCTCCACGTAGCGGATCCCAAAGCGGCAGAGCAGCATGCCCCAATAGGGCTCGGAATCGGTTGCATCGGCACGGATCAGCCGCTCATAAACCGCCTCCGCACCGCTGAAGTCGCCGTTTCGCCGCAGGGTATTGGCCTCCTCGCAGCCGGCAAGCCACCCCTCGTCGCCGAGCCGCGGCAGGCTCTGGCGCGTTCCGCAATAGGCGCAGATCGTTACCGTTTTCCGCACGTTCACGTTCAATGCGCCGCCGCACATTTTACAATTTAAACTTCCCATGAATCCCCGGTCCTAATCTCCCATTCATTCTTCCCATTTATCGGAAAGCTGATTGATCTGATTCGTAAACTTAGCCAGATCCTTATTGCTCATGCCGCGGCACTTTTCAATGATCCGCAGCAACCGTTTTCCTGCCTGAACCAGCCGCTCGTAAACGGTATCGTTGCGGCTCTTTTTGGCGGTGCGCTTCTCCAGCCGCACCCGATTGCCCTCCACCAGCAGCAGCCCGCTCTCCACGTCGTAGACCGCCCCGTTATAGGGCGCGGTGGCGGGAAAGCCGAGGGTGGCATGGATGGTTTCGGCAAAGGCATCGCAAACGCCGTCGTTGCCGTGGTTGACGTATACCCGCGGCTTGCAATCCTTCAGGCTGCCCAGCCAACGCAGCATGATCGCCTGATCGGCGTGGCCGCTGATGCCGTCCATGGTGGCGATCTTCGCCCGCACCTGCACCGTTTCTCCGAACATCCGAACCGTTTCGGCACCGTCCTGCAGATGGCGGCCCAGCGTTCCTTCCGCCTGATAGCCAACGAACAGCACCGTGCAATCCTCCCGCCAGAGGTTATGCTTCAGATGGTGGCGAATTCTGCCCGCCTCGCACATTCCGCTGGCCGAAAGGATCACCTTCGGGCGCTTATCAAAGTTGATGGCCATCGATTCGTCGGTGGTCTGAGAGATCTGCAGGCCGGGAAATTCCAGCACGTTGATCCCCTTTTGCACCAGCTCCAGCATGGCATCGTCATAGTAATCGTAAAGGTCGCTGAAATAGATCTTGGTGGCTTCCCCTGCCATGGGGCTGTCCACAAAAACAGGAAAGCCCTCGTGGCCCTGCACCAAGCCCTTTTCCTTAATTTCCCGCAGCAGATACAAAAACTCCTGCGTTCTGCCCACCGCAAAGGAGGGGATCACCACGTTGCCGCCCCGATCGAAGGTCTCCTGCAAAACGGCGGTGAGCTGGCCGAGATAATCCTTCCGCTCGCCGTGGAGACGGTCGCCGTAGGTGGATTCGATGATCACCGTATCGGCATAGGTGGGCATTTCGGGGTTGCGGATCAGCGGACGGTCTACGTTCCCCAGATCGCCCGAAAAGAGCAGCACGTGGCGCTTTTCACCCTCGGTAACGGTAATTTCGATGCTGGCAGAGCCCAGCAGATGCCCCGCATCCAAAAACCGAATGGAAACCCCTTCCGCCACCTCATAAACGGTATGATAACCGCAGGGCTCGAAAAGGCTCATGGTATTGGCGGCATCCTCAACGGTATAAAGCGGCACGTAGGCATCCTCGCCGCTGCGCTTGGCGCGGCGGTTGCGCCAGAGCGCCTCCTGCTCCTGAATATGGGCAGAATCCCTGAGCATCAAATTGCAAAGCCGCATCGTTGCCTCGGTGGCATAGATCCTGCCGCCAAAGCCCCCCGCCACCAGCATCGGCAGCTTGCCCGAATGGTCGATATGGGCGTGGGTCAGCACGACCAGATCCACCTCGGCGGGCAAAATGGGCATGGCGCAATTTTCATAAATATCGGCACCCTGCTCCATGCCGCAATCGATCAAAATCCGAATCCCCGCCGCTTCCAGCAGGGTGCAGGAGCCGGTTACCTCATGGGCGGCACCTAAAAATTTCAGTTTCATACTCGTCACCTCATTCTATAAACCATACGTTGCGATTGGTGGAGCTGATCGCCACCGCACCTGCGGAAAGCGCCCCCACCACGTCCTCCTTATCACGGATCATACCGCCTGCGATGATCGGTTTATCGACAATTTCCGCAAGATGGCGGATGATCTTGGGCATCACGCCCGGTAAGACCTCCAGAAAGTCGGCGGCTGAGGTATTCTTCTCGATATTTCCCAAAACAATGGAATCCAAAAGGAAATAGCGCTGGATGGTAATCAGCCCCTTTTGATGGGCATAGCGGATCACCGAGCTTTTGGTCGAAATAATACCGTCGGCCTTGGTATGCACCGCCAAAAAATCCACGCTGACGTCCTTCGGGGCAAGGCCATCCACCAGATCCAGATGGACGATGGCGATCTTCCCCGCCGCCTTCACCTGCTCCACCAACGATGCGATGTTGCAAACGTCGCCAAACAGCAAAAAGATCACCTTACTGCTGCTCTGCAGGCATTCCTCCAGCTCCGCTTCGCTTTTGGCCGCCGCCACGATCGGCACTTCTTCGAAATATTTCAACAGCTCTCGTTTCATTTTTGCCGACATCCTTTCTGCCTTTCACGTTCTTTCATCTTTATTATAAATTCTTTTTCCGATGCTGTCAATAAACAGATCAAAAGATATACCCCGCACCAAAGGGCAATTCCCAAAATCATCCGCCATACCGAGTCCCGCAGCGCCAAAAGCGACCAAACCGCGGTGGCTAAGCCGCAGGCCGCAAGGGGGCGCAGTAACCAATCCTTCCATTGAAACCCCAATCCGCAGGTGCGCAGCAGTGTTGCCATATTCAGGCTCGCCACCAAAACGTTGCTGAACACCATCACCCCCAAAAAGCCCTTGATCCCGAAAAACGGCACGGTAACGGCAATCAGGATTATACGCAGAGTAGAATCAATCGTATTATTACGGAGTGTTTTAGCCTGCCGATCCAAGCCCTTCAAAAGGCCGTCGGCGATGGTGTCCATATACATGAAGGGGGTGATGGGGGCCAGCACCGTCAGCATCATGCCAACGGTTTCACTTTGAAAAAAGACTGCCCCCAAAAGCCTGCCATAGATCAAAAACACCCCGCCGATCATCACCGAAAGCGTCACGGTAACGGTGAGCGCCCGCTCCACGATGGAGCGGGTGGCCTTCCAATCGGCGCGGGCGGAGGTATCGGTCACCTCCGGCACCAGCAGCGAGGAAAGAGCATTCAAAAAGGAGGCGGGAAAAAAGAGCAGCGGAATGGCCATCCCCTTAAGGGCACCGAACTGCGCCAGTCCCAGCGAATAGCTGCCGCTGTAACGGGCGATGGCCAGAGGGATCAGCATATTCTCGGTGGTATGGAGGGCGGTGGAAAGATAGCGGGAGGCCGCTACCGGCAGAGCGATGCGGCGAATACTGCCCCGCGGAGGCGAAACCGCGCCCCTTCCCATCGGGCGCAGGCGGCAATAGATGGCCAGATACAGGCAGGAAACGCCCTCCGAAACGGTATTGGCCGCCACAATGGCCGCCAGCATCACCGCAAAGCCGCCATCCCGCACCGTAAAGACCGCCAAAGCCACCAGTGCGATCCGCACCGCCTGCTCCAGAAGCTGGGATATACAGCCGGGCTTCACCTCCCGCCGCCCGACGAAATAGCCCGATAGACAGCCCGAAACGGTCATAAAGGGCAGCGAAAAGGCAAGGGTTTTCAGAGCAAGGGTGCAATCGGGCGTACCGATCCAGCGCCCCGCCAGAAAGCCGCTGCCCGCAAAGAGCAGCAGGCAGGCGCCGCCGCCCAAAACCGCCGCCCAAAGCAGGCAGGCGCGCAGCGCACCCTTGACCTCGGCAGGCTGCTTCAGCGCCAGATGCTTCGCCACCAGGCGGGTGACCGCCACCGCAATGCCCGACTGCGCCAGCGTGACGAACAGATTATAGACGGTGAAGGTGAGGGAATAAAGCCCCATCCCCTCCTCGCCCAGCACGTTGGCGATCAAAACACGCAATAAAAGTCCCGCCGCCCGCAGGATCAAGCCCGTTGCGGTCAGCAGGACTGCATTTTGAAAGAACTTTTTATGATTCATCTTTTCACCTCTTTAAAGCCTATGCGCTGATCGGTGAAAATAGTCTACGTCATTGTCCCTTGAGCGCCTTGCGCATCGCCGCAGGCAGGTGGGCCTGAACGCCCCGTGCCCCTTCCCCAACGGTCAGCACCTTGCCCACGTGGCGATAGCCCAGCCAGGCGGGCGGCAGCCGCGGCACAGGGTCGCCCCGATGGCGTACCACGGTAAAGGTTGCCCAGCGCTCCTTGGGCGGTACGCCCCATACCACCCGCGGGCAGGCAAAGCCATAGCCCGAAAGCGCCTGCCGCAGCGCGGGATAATGAAACCAAACGTATTCATGGCAGAGCACCGCCAGCGCCGCACCGTGGGAATAACCCGCCACCGTTACCCGCTCAAGGGGGCGGGCGGCCAGCGCGGCGGCGATCCACGGCTCCGCAAGCCTCCAAGCCCTCAAAAAGCCCCGATGGCAATACCAGACCCGATCCTCCATCCGCCGATAGGGCTTGATCGGAAAATCCAGATTATTGGCCCAATCCGCCCTGCTGCGGGAATGCTCAAAAAAGAGCCATAGCTGCCCGCCCATCCGCTCAACGGCGTAGTTGACCTCCCCCGCCGCCTGCCGATATTGCGCCTGCAGGCAGCGCTCAAAGATTCGGTTCAGCTCCATCGCCACTCCCCCCATCAACGGTAATGCTTATGAACGGGGAAACAAAAAAAGACCATGGCTTTGCCATGGTCTTTCAGTTCTTTTCTCGGGTATAAGAGCTCTCACCGGTCTCATTTTTCATGGTCAGCTGATCGCCCTTGATGGTATAGGTTGTATCGTTGGTTACCTTATCAACCGTTATCGTCAGCACCCCATCCTTCGCGGTATAGGTGAAATCCGACTTGGAGTCGAAATAGGTGACCATCGAATGAACAAACTGACCGGTACCGTCCTCATTGAAGATCACCTTGGTATATTCATTCGACCAGGTGCCGATCAGCGTTTGCTCCTCCTTGGAAAGCTCCCTTGCGCCTTGCCCGCAAGCGGCAAGCGAAAGGCAGAGCAGCAGCGCCGCAAGCAGCGCAATCCATCTGCGCATCTTATTTCACCAGCGTATAGGTATCGGCAGAGCCGCCGCCAATCAGCTTCATCTGCCCGTCGGTGATGGTATATTTGGATTCGGAGGCCTTACCGTCGATCGTAATGGTCAGCACACCATCCTTAGCGGTATAAAAAATCTTGGTGCTGCCGCCCTCAACGATGATCTCACCGGTACCGTTTTCTTTAAAGACCAGCGTCGAGACGCTGCCCTTCCAGGTGCCAACGATCGTTTTGTCCTCCGCCGGCTTGGCGTTCTGCTCGATCTCCTCCAGCTTATCCTGCACCGCATCGGTACCGGTAGGCAGTTCCACATGCTCATGCTCATGATCATGAGCAGAGGTATCCTCGGTGGGCTTCTTGGTTTCTTCCTGCTTGGTTTCCGAGCAGGCTGCCATCGAAAGGCAAAGTGCTGCCGCAACAAGCATCATCAATAATTTACGCATTGTACTGTATCTCCTAAAAATTATTTTATTCATTATATTATATCTATGAAAAAATGTCAACTTATCGAGATCAAAAAGTTCTCATAGGTATCGTCGAAGCCGTCATAGGGAGAGGGATTGCCGCCGTTGGTGCTTTTGCATTGATTATCGGAATATTCCTGCCCGATTGCAAAAAGCTCACCGAGGGAAAGCTCCACCCCCGCGCCCTGCGCCAAAAGGCAGAATTCATAGAGCGGATCGGTGCCCTTTGCGGTTTGCAAAAGCGCCTGCCGCAAGGCTTCATCCCGCTTGGCAAGGGCGGTTAACTGCTCCAGCTTTTGAAAGGTTGTCATTCCTCGTTTTCCTTCTTTTTAAAAATAAAGAGTTTGCTGAACACGTAGTTCAGAACGATCACCGCGATGCTGACAAGCATCTTCGCCGCCATGCCCTCTACACCGAGCACCTTTTGATCCAGCCCGATGCTCACCAGGAACGGCACGCCCGCAATCTCCAGCACACCGGTGATCAGCCGTGCAGAGATAAAGGTGCCCAGCTCACGCACCCATACGCGCACCGCCCAGCTCTTGCTGTTGAACACCCAAAGCTTATTGGTAACAAAGGCGAAGGCCACCGCGCAGATCCAAGAGAGCACGTTGGCAACCGCTGTAACGGCGGTTGGGGGAAGCGCCTGAAAAAGCAGCGCAAACAACGCATAGCTACCCCAGCTGACGAGGGTGGTCATCCCGCCCCAAAAGAGATAGGAGATGATCTCCCGATAACGCTGAAGCAAAGCAATCAACCGCTTCATTCGACCGTTCCCCTCGCTTCCTGCTCGGCAAGCGCCTTCTTTTGGTCGGTGATCGCCTCAAAAAGCTCCTGGCGGTTCTCGATAAACCAAATGATCCGCTTTTTACCCGCATAAATGAAGCTGATCTTTTCAAACATTTCCGAATCAATGGAAAGATGCTTCACCGAGCGCAGCGGTACGTTCAGGCTTTTCTTTTTTCCGCAGGTACAAAGCAGGCGCTCCTCGGTTAAGGTGATGCTCTGCTGCCGCAGCCGCCGATGCACCAATACGTGAGCTAAAATTGCAAGCGGCCCGAAGAGGCACAGCGCAAAAAAGGCAAAGCTCGAAACAAAGCAAGCATCGATCATCTCCTCCAGCGCATCGGGATTGGCGCGATAAAACAGATAGGTATACAACGCCGATAAGCCCACCGAAAATACCACCGAGCAAACGTAGGTCGGCAGATAAACAATCCGAAAGGCCCGCTTGCTGCGAACCGATTGAAGCAAGATCTTTTCATCGTTTTGAACGCTCATAATAAACCTCCAAAAAAAGTTTACTCTGTTATTTTACCATAATACATCCGATTTTGCAACGGTAGACTTATTGGTAATCAAACAAATGCTCCGTCACGGTGATCTGATCCCCGCAAAGCTCGACCTCATAGTAAACCGCATCGGGGGCGCCAACCTCCTGCAGATCGGCAATGGGCGAGCCCAAAACGTGGTAGGCAACGCCGTCGTGCTCCTCGCTGCCGGCAACGTGCGTATGGCCGGAAAAAACCGCCCGCACCTTTCCGCTTGCACGGATCACATCCAGCACCCGATCGGCATTTTCCATGACCAAGCCGGCATCCGGCCAGAAAAAGGTATAGTGGGTAAAAAGCAGGCAGGGCTTATCGCTTCCCTCCAGCTCCTCCCGCAGCCATTCGATATCCGCTTCCGCCAAGGCATGGGTTTTCGGAATTCCACCGCCTCCGGTGCCCCGCTCGGGGCGCACCTCATTGGTCAGAAAGATCAGATGATAATCCCCTAAATCCAGCGCGTAGGTGAAGCGTTCATAACCGAAGATCCGCTCCGCCTCGCGGGTGGAATCAAACATTTTTAGGTCATGGTTACCCAGCACCATATAGTAGGGACAGTTAAAGCCCTTGACCTTCTCCGCAACGGCGGTAAGGCTGACAATATCTGCCTCGCGATCGTTGGCATCCTGAATGGAATCGCCCAAATTGATCACCGCATCGGGCTTATATTCACGGTTGACCTTTTCAATCAGCTGCTCCAGCATCGGCATGGCATATTGGGTCAGCTTTTTGGTTTTGCCAAAAATGGCGGTCTCCCGATCCCCTGCGTAATGATGAAGATCGGTAAAAATAATCAAGTTCATCTTCTTTATCCTTTATCTTAATTTCAAATAGAGCGGCTCGCAGATCTCCAAGGGATGCTTGATGCAGATCCCTTCCTCGATTTCGGCCGCCTCTGCCTTTTCCCATTTCCCTTCAAGGGTAAGATACAAAACCTCCCGATTCCGCATCGCCTCGGGCAGCCAAAGCTTGACCTCATGCACCGTATCCTCGCCGAGGTTCACAACGGTTAATTGATAAGAAAAATCCTTATCGCCGCCGCCTTGATTGGCGATCAGATGCAGATACGGCTCGTCCTGAACCAGGGGAAGCTCCTCCCCGCACCACCGCAACAGCCGACCGAACAGCCCCATTCTGCGGTAGTTGAACAACGAATGGGAGCCGTTATTCTTCAGGGTCATGCCCATCACCACCACACGGCCGCCCAGTTCGTTGGTAAAGCGGGTCATGGCGGGAACGAGCGGCTTTCGCTCGGAGGAATAGATTTGGCTGATGATCTCCGTTTTTTCATCGAGAGGTACCATCGTTCGGGCGATTCCGTTTTTGCCGCTTGCGTAATTATGGGCAGCGGGCATATTCTTGCCAACGGTGTATTGATCGAAGGGTGCTTCGATCACTTCCTTCGCCCCGAAATCAAACAACAGCATCTCGGTGATGGCATTTTCGCCCACCGAAACCCCCATATACTTGCCGTAGCCCCGCTTGGTCAGCTCGTAGGCGGCATCCCCGTCCAAAAACAGATTGCCGGAGAAATACCGTTTGAGCACCTCACCGTCGAGGTATTTCGCGCTTGTTGCATCCAAAAAGGCTGTTTTTGCGGAGGTAGTCTGAAACGGAATGCCAAAGGCAGTTATCGTTTTGACCCAAAGCGGTTTCTTGTTTTCATCAACGGTATTGTAAAAGGGATCGTAGGGGATCTCCACCCCCATCGGGGTACAGCCCGCGGCGGTTTTGATCAGTTCGGTCAGCCGCGCATGCTCGCTTTTGAGCATCTTATTATAGGCCGTTTCCTCCACAGGGTTGTCCAAAAACTGCTGGGTTTGAAACACCGAGCCGATGAAGCCGTGGGAATAGGTAATGCCGAGATAGGTTTTCATCATCCGCGCAGAGGTAAAAAAGCGCGTATGAGGATAGGTGTCGGACTCATGGTAAAAGCCGAAATCCTCGTTGATATGTTGCTTGCAATAGATGGCATGATAAAGAAGCTCCGGAACCCCCTTGATCTCGCCGCCGTTATAATAAGCGCCGTAGAGACGGCAAAGCGGGGTGTGGTTCTTGCCCGCCAGCGCCTTGCAGACCTCCAAAGTGGAGTCGCCGTCGGAATCAATGGTGCCCGATTGGGCAAGGCAGATGGGGATCTCGGGCGTCTTTAGATCCAGCTCCGCTCGGATGCGGGCGGAAAACGCTACCATGGTATCCTTGAGCATGGCCTTATAGCGCTTCAAAAGTTCGAGAGCGTCTCGCTCGCCCGTTTCAAACAGCGCCACCAGCTCCTCCCGCTCATAGCGCTTGCCCTCACGCTTTGCAAATTCATCCAGATGGTTTTTGCAAAAGCAGCCGTATTTGCCCGCCGCCGCGCTGATGCAATAGTCGTCCTCAATGATCATAAAAG
>JAFQKO010000206.1 GCA_017396865.1 Clostridia bacterium
CCGTTAAAGACCTCGAAGCCCCAAAGACCCTCCAGCGGCCCGAAATCCCGCACCGTCTGGGTGCTCCAATAGGGGTGGTTATATTGGGACAAAAAGCCCGCTTCATTGGCGCGCTTGATCAGATCGTTGATGATCTCCACGCTGTATTCCCGCCGCTCCTGCAGTTCCAACCGCGGAAAATCCACAAACCGATCGCAGTTTTCGTCCTTGGCAAAGAAGTTCAAATGGTAGGTCTGCCGTTCATTATTATCGGGATCGCGGAAATCCTTGATGCTCGCCTCCACCGAGGTGATGGGCAGAAAGCTCTCATCCTTCAGCTCGGGATGAGGCACCAACACGTGGTGATCGGAATAGGCATAAACCTGATAGCCCTTGGCCTTATATTTTTCCTTGACCTCCTCCGGGGTGAGCACCCCATCGGAAACGGTGCAATGGGAATGAAGATTGGCCTTATACCAATTTCCGTGCTCTGCAAACAAATACTTTTTCACAGCTCTTTTCCTCCCGAAAATTCTTTTTCAAAAATTATACTGCGTTTCAAAACAGATGTCAATTCTTATTGATTTTAAAAAAATAAGGTGTATAATAGAAACGGAAGGATTTAAAGGAGGTGCGTATCGATGAAGGTGGCCATAATCGGCTCCCGTGGGCTGGCGGTGAAGGACTTTTCCCCCTACCTGCCTAAAGAAGTAACAGAAATCGTTTCGGGCGGTGCCGTCGGCATTGATCGCAGCGCCCGCCAATATGCCAAAACCCACGGCCTCAAGTTGACCGAATTTTTGCCCGACTATGAGCAGCATGGCCGCAAAGCCCCGCTGCTGCGCAATCTTGATATCATCGCCTACAGCGATCTGGTACTGGCCTTTTGGGACAGCCGCTCCCGCGGCACCGCCTTTGTTATCCAAAAATGCCACGAACAGGGCAAACCCATCCGTATCTTTGTGACCAAAAAAGAGGTATCGTTCCCTTAAAACCCTTGATGGCAACTATGATTGCCTTGCGGCAAGTTATGAGTTATGATTGGCTTCGCAAGTTATGAGTTGCCTTGCGGCAACGCTGAACCTCATTGGCAATCATATCCTAACATTTGGGCACAGCCCAAATTCATAACTCTAAACTCATAACTTAAATAATCAGTATAATTTAATATGCAGAAACTTTGAAAGTGTTTTCAAATAATTCCCCTCTTTTGCTGGCAGCACCACAGGCTGCTATTAAAGAATCTAAGTAATTAGATTTATAAAGTGAAATTATCCGCACGAGGAAATTCGGGCGGATTTTTATGCAAAGTCCTTTTTATTGGACAGAAAGTATGTTATAATACATTAAAGAGGTGATATTATGGGTTGGTTTAGTAAAAAAACTAATAAATCAGAATTAAGTATTGCAATAGAAAAATTAGCATCAAGTCCGTCTGTTGAAAATCAAAAAAATTTTGCAAATATAATAAGCGCTTATGTTGAAAACGGGACATGGGTACCTATGCCTATTCATCAAGATGAAAAGGGATACCGATTGAAAATCATAGAGAGCCGTGGTAAACATTATGCCGCTATGTGCTCGGATGAATCGGAAGTAAAAAAGGATTCGGAGTTTAACATTGCGGTAACTGATGTCAATAAACTTATTGAACCCGTTTTTCAAAATGAACATATTGATGGTATAGTCATCAATCCTTATACTACGGTTTTGTGTCTGGAGAAAGAATTTCTTTTGAAATGTTTATTACACGCAAAATATCCAGAGCAGAAAATCATGGGCTGTTATCCAAGAAACTGGGGCGAAGGTATACCATCATACAATAAGAACGATTTGATGACCCAAGGTGAAATTCAAAACTTTGCATTACATACTGTTTTGGATAACGACAAGGACATTACAGACAATTTTGACATTGTTTCAGTTTGTGATTACCCCAATGCGATGCCGAGTATAATTTTGCAATCCAAAAACGCTTTTGCATTTGTTTACGTCAAAGGATATTCTGCATTAACTGAACCCGTTTTAAGCGAACAAGAAAAAAATGAATTGCTTTTGCTTGGTAAAAAGTATAATGCCGAAACATATTTTACGACTGTCGGTTTTCTCTCTACCGACCCTGTAAGATTTGAAGCAGAACTGGCATTAAGAGGCGATGGGTTTTATTGCAAATACGAAGGCTTGCAAAAGGTTGAGTAATTTCCCCCTTTTGCTGATAGCACCACAGGCTGCAATCAAAGAAAACAAGAACTATTGACTTTATAAAACAATTTATAACCGCCGAGTAATCGGCGGTGATTTTTCAGCGCAAAGTCCTTTTTTATTGGAAACAAAGTGTGCTATACTGTATCCAAGAGGTGAAGAAAATGAAACCATTATGGAGATATGCTGTTGCAGGAAACATAAAGAAAACACGAATTGACGAAAATGGTGTTCTACGATATGGCACCGCTGCATTTAAGGGTAATACAAAAGTGTATCTTTGTGGCCGCCTATGGGATGAAAGATTACCGGACGAAAACAAAACGGCAATTTCTGTTTTGGGACTGAGTCGAGATGGAAAATATTGTGTAGATTATATACCAATAAAACTAATCGAGAATTTAAGAATTACAAGAGTATATACCCCCAAAGTGTTAGACATCATGTCCGATATTGAGTCTTGTGAATGTTGGTGGGGAAATACGCAAGAAGAACGGAACGATGCAGCGGTATTTTTAAAAAAATTTAAAGAAAAGTATGGGAAATAATATTTTTTCTTCTGATACGCACCGCGGGACTGCCTTCGTTATCCGCAAATGCAAGGAGCAGGGCAAACCCATCCGAATCTTCATAACCAAAAAAGAGGTATCGCCATGATACCTCTTTTTTCATTTTATCCAATCCATATCGGGCTGCTCCAGGCCATTCGACCGTCAGTCAGCCGAACGCGGATATAATAATAGTCTACATCCTGTTCCTTTTTGTTGTCCAGAAGCATCTGCTCCTCTTTGCCTTGGAGAATGATATAATCCCGCCCATTTTTAACGATGGTAACGGTATCAATTTTTTCATCAGCCTCGATCTTAAAATACAGCGCCCGCTCATCGGAAGCGGGGAGCTCCTCGCCCATATAATGCCCGTTCAGGCGGAAATCCAAAACAATTCTGCCGCCCATCGAAGCATAGCAACGGCGCGCCTTCAGCGCTTCAAAGATGGCAGGTAGGGTATTCTCCTTCGCCCAAACACCGGTAATACCGGGATAGCAATGGGGATAGGGCTTCTCTGGCAGGATCAGGCCGTTCGTGCCGCTATGGTCGTCTGATCCTGCCACGCATCCCATGCGGGCGCCCTGCGCCAGCGCATCCTGCCAATGGCCGCCCTCGCAATCGGAATCATACAGCATGGAAAGATCACGCCGCTCGGCATAATTATAGCGGGAATACACCTGAATCAGCGACGTCATATCCACCTGCTCCAGCGAAAAGAAATCCGTTCCCCAAAGAAGGGTGGCGGTATCGTGGGGGATCAGCAAAAGATCCTCCCGTGCCAGCCATTGATGCAGCTCCTCCCGCGTGATCTCACCGTCGTGTTCGCCCCGCAGCATTTCACCGTCGTGGGTGGCATAATATACGATCATGTTATTATACCAAGGATAGGAATCCCGCTCATAGGCCAAAATCGTGGTAAATTTGCCCGGCTCGTTGTATTTTTTAACCAGTGCCTTGGTCTGCTCCCATTTTTTGCCCCAAAGCTCTGCCTTGCCGACACCACCGTGGTCGTGGTCGGTCAATGCGGCAAAATCCAGCTTCGCCCGATCCCGCAGGCCGATAAAATATTCATCGGGATCGGTTCTGCCGTCGGAAAGGTTCGTATGCCCGTGCAGTTCGCCGAAATAGACCCGATATTCCGAAGGTGCGGGATCATACCGATGCTCTGCTGCCTTGAGCTTCGCCAACAGTTCCTCCCGCGTTCCGCTTGCGCCGCTATAGACCACGTCCGTGACCTCCCGCCCCCGATAGGGCAGGTCGAAGCGACGCGCTTGCTTTCGTTCCGTATGTTTCATAAATACCTCAATTAAACTGCATATTATAGAGCTCGGCATAAATGCCGTTTTGCGCCAGCAGCTCCCGATGGGAGCCCTGCTCGGCGATGCCCTCCTCGGTGAGCACCAGAATCCGCTCGGCATTGCGGATGGTGGAGAGCCGATGGGCGATCACGAAGGTGGTGCGGTTCTTTGCCAGCTTTTCCAGGCTTTCCTGCACCACCCGCTCGCTTTCGTTATCCAGCGCGCTGGTGGCCTCATCGAAGATAAGAATGGGCGGATTTTTCAGGAAAACGCGGGCGATGGAAAGCCGCTGCTTCTGCCCGCCCGAAAGCTTGATGCCCCGCTGACCGATATCGGTATCGTAGCCGTTGGGGAGGCTCATGATAAACTCATGGGCATTGGCCTGCTTGGCCGCTTCGACAATTTCCGCGTCCGATGCATCGGGGCGGCCGTAGCGGATATTTTCCATCACGGTGCCTGCAAAAAGGTACACGTCCTGCTGCACCATACCGATCTGATCCCGCAAGCCCTTGAGGGTATAGCTGCGGATATCCTTGCCGTCGATCTTGATAGAGCCGTCGGAAACCTCATAGAAGCGGGGGATCAGGCTGCAAAGGGTGCTCTTGCCGGCACCCGATTCACCCACCAGCGCCACGTATTCCCCCGCCCGTACCGAAAGGCTGACCTTGGAAAGAACGGTCTTTTCATGCTCGGGATAATGGAAGGAAACGTCCTCGAAGGCCACCTCACCGCGAAAGCGGGGCGGCTCCTTTGCATCGGGCAGATCC
>JAFQKO010000207.1 GCA_017396865.1 Clostridia bacterium
GGCATATGAAGGAACGGATATTATATCATGCTTGCGTAGCAAGTATATCATACGGCAAAGCCGTATAACATATCGCGCAAGCGATATATCATTTCAAATCGTTAAAACACAGATAATCGTTAAATTACAACCATAATCGTTGATTTAGTGGGTAATCGTTAAATCACAGCCAGTAATCGTTGAAAACAGGGCTTTTTATGCTATAATAGATTTAAGGTGGCGGTATAATGTTCCCTATATTCGGAAAAAACAATCTTTCATCAACCGAATCCGTAGATATCATCGAAAAGATTGTGTATGAATATTTGAAACCGTTAGGCTTTAGAAAACATGGTCGAACTCTCCATCGTTTTGTTGATACCGACATTTTGCAAGTAGTAAATTTCCAAAATGGCTGCCCGACAAACGGTCTTATTATGAACCGTACCGGGCTTGAGTATAGATTTATGGTATCCTTTTTTGCTGAATAAAAATATAAAAAAGTGTAGATTTTTACAAAAAAATGTGTTATCATTACTACAATATATTTTTTAGGAGGAAATACAAATGGATTTACTTAAGTTGATTTGGCCTACCGCTTTCATGGTCAAGGAGAAGGACGTTCAGTCTCTGGTTGTTAATCTGGTTATCTTCATCGTCGTGATGGCTGTAATCGGTATTCTGATCGGTGTTCTGGCAAGTATTCCCGTTCTGGGTATCATCTTTGGTATCGTTGGTGCTTTGGTTGAGCTTTACGGCTTGGTTGGCATCGTGTTGACCGTTTTGAAGTTTCTTGAGATCATCAAGTAATTGAATCTGTAAAAGAAGGCCGTTCGCTGCGTAGTCGCGGCGAACGGCCTTTTTCATGAATAAGATGGATATAAAGCTGAAACAATGGAATTTGAAGGATCGGTTTGATTTGATCCGAATATGCAACGAGGTGGATCGGAGCTGGCTGCGCGGCACCATTCCATACCCGTATACCGAAAAGGATGCCGAATGGTATATCGGTATGGCGCGGGAGCGGGAAGGAAAGGATGCGCTGATTCGCGCAATCGTGGCCGACGGTGAAATTGTCGGTAATATTACGCTGGAGCAAAAGGGCGATATCTTTGTGCCCGATGCGGAGCTCGGCTATCTGCTGCTTCCGAACTATGCGGGGCTGGGGATCGCCTCCGAGGCGGTAGCGCAACTATGTGCCTTGGGCTTTTCGCAGCTATCGATCCGCAGAATTACGGCACAGGTTTGTGCTCCGCACGTTGCCTCCTGCCGTGTTTTGGAAAAGAATGGCTTTACCCTTGAGGGTAGAATGAGGGATGCAGTATATGTCAATCGGCAGCTTTGCGATCTGCTGATCTACGGTAAATTGAAATGAGAAGGGAGCTTTTTATGATCCAAAAAGCGAAAAAAGGAAATCAAAAAGCATGCTATGCTCTTTATGAATCACATAAGGCGATGGTCTATTATCTGGCCTTTGGGCTGTTGCAAAATAAGGCTGCGGCGGCCAATGCGACCGTTTGGGTTTTTCAGGACGTGCGCTCCTTGCTGAACGGAGCAATTGAAACAGAGGCGCAGCTCAAGGATCTGTTGGCGCAGCGTACGGTAAAACATTGCCGTAAAAAGACTGAGGCGAAAAGCGCCAAGCAGCTTTATCCGAAATTCGATGCCGCCCGTGCATCGGAGCTGATCGATACGTACGATGTAACCAAGGCGGAGGAGGTCCCCGCCTCGGTCGATCAGGAGGTTCGGTCGGCGATTCGGCTATCCGCGCAGGCGAAGAAGTCTTCTGCAGATCAAAACAGCCTTCGCTTGATTGGTATGGTAGCGGGGATTGTATTTGTTGTGGCGGTAATTGTAGTCGTGCTCTTCATGTTTTTGGGGCAGGACGAAGAAAAAACAGGCGGTTCGGGCAGTGAAGGTTCTTCTACTTCTTATTCTGATGATGAAAAGAAAACCTACTATGCTGATATTGAAATTGAAAACTATGGTACAATCTCGCTTGAATTGGATGCCGAAACGGCACCCATCACCGTTGAAAACTTTGTAAAGCTGGCTAAGAGCGGTTTTTACGATGGCCTTACCTTCCATCGGATCATGGAGGGCTTTATGATGCAGGGCGGCGACCCCGAGGGCACCGGATTTGGCGGCTCGGATGAAGAAATTGTAGGCGAGTTTTCTGCGAACGGCCATGAGAACAATATTTCCCATAAGCGCGGGGTTATTTCCATGGCCCGTTCCGGCAACAGCTACGATAGCGCCAGCTCGCAGTTCTTTATCGTTCATCAGGATTCCACCTTCCTGGACGGTCAATATGCCGCCTTCGGTCACGTAAC
Source organism: Clostridia bacterium (assembly GCA_017396865.1). The sequence continues at coordinate 2,313 of JAFQKO010000207.1, forward strand.
GAGCGGTATGGAGATTGTGGACGCCATTTGTGAGAAATTCGGCCCCGAGGACAGCACGATCCCCGCCTCCGAGCAGCCGGTGATTAAATCCATTACGATAAAATAATAAATAAAAAAGAAACCCGCCGCGGCGGGTTTCTTTTTTAGGTTAAAGCCTTAATGAGGTTTTCGGCATAGGCTGCAAATCCAAGATCGTTGGGATGCTCCGCGTCGGCAAAGTATTCCGGCAGATGGGGAACCAGAGTGTATCCGTCGATCAAATGAAGATTGCGCTTGTTGATCTCATCAAAGATCGCGTCGCGGCATTGCTGCCAGCTTCCCATTTTGCGTACCTTATCGAGATCGGTGCGGAAGATGGGCGCAATTACGTGGATCTTTGCATTGGGATAGGCTTCGATCACCTGATCCAAGAAGGATCCGCAATGGTGGCGGAGGTCATCCAAGGATTTATGATGCCCAAAGTCATTGGTGCCGTAGGCAACGAAAACGTCGTCGGGGTCAAAATTCGGGCGGTCGAATACCGTCTCGTGGAAATAGGCACCGCCGATACCGTTGATGACGCAATCGGCGTTGAAATGGCGTGAAACCAGGTAGGCATAGGAATTAGAATCGTAAACGGTATTCCAGCCTTGGGTGATGGAATCGCCGATAAATAAAAACTTCTTGTCATAAACGTGGGGGTTAACCGTTGCGCCGTCATCCAGCTCCAAATAGCGAAGAACGCCGCTGTCATCGTGGCTGGGAAAGATAACGGTAACGCGCTTTTCGCCGTCGCCCAGCTCCAGCCCTGCGACGGTTTGATTTTTCTCGTAGTTAAAATCGAAATGCGCGGCTAAAAGGCCGTCGATCAAAACGTCGAATTTAATGCCCTGTGCCACAGCGAGCAAAAGGCGGGTCGAATTGGTGTGGAAATCAAAGCGAACACCGCCGGTGCATCGGGCGCGATATCCTAAGGTTGAGTTCAATGCTTCCCAAGCGGCGATCTGCTTGGGGGTGCATCTGTAAAAATGCAGGCCATCCTCTTGCTCTTCGATCCGCGTTGCACCAAAGGTAATGCTGCGGATGGTTTCGTTAGTCAGCTTCATGCTTTTTCTCCTTTTTAAATGGATAGATCAGCGAGATGGCATCGGTGGGGCAGGCCTCTCGGCACTTGCCGCACCGCATACAAACAAGCTGATTGGGTTTATTCATAACGTCGAGTGCCATCGGGCAGGCACGCTTGCAGCTTCCGCACTCGGTGCAGCTTTTACGGTCAATTTTGAACCGTAAAAGGGCGATGGGATTGAATAATCCGTAGATGGCGCCCAAGGGGCAAAGGTAGCGGCAGAAGGGCCGCCAGATGATCAGCGATAAAAAGATCAAAATGAAAAGGATCGCTAATTTCCAAGCGTATAAAAAGCCGAGTACGCTTTGCAAGGCTCTGTTGGCTAAAACCAAGGGGATCCCCGCTTCCAATGTGCCCGCAGGGCAGATATAGGCGCAGAACCAAGGCTTTCCGATCCCCGTTGCGTCAATGAAGAAAAGCGGCAGCAGGATAACGAAAAAGATCAAAATGAGATATTTCAGCCCCCGCAGCATTTTCTCACCCGGCAGCTTTTTGAGCTTTTTGGGGAACGGAATCTTGTGCAGCAGCTCCTGCAGCCATCCAAAGGGACAGAGGAATCCGCAAACAAATCGACCCAACAGCGAACCGATAATAAATAAAAAACCCGAAACGTAAAGGGAAAGCTTGAATTCTCTGCTCGTTAAGGTCGATTGCAGCGCACCGATGGGGCAAGAGCCCAGCGCTCCGGGGCAGGAATAGCAGTTGAGACCGGGTACACAGAAGCTTTTAGAGCCGCCCTTGAAAATATTACCGTTGATAAAGCCGGGGATCCAGCCGTTGGTCAGCAGGGTTGCGGTGGCCTGCACAAGGGTGCGGATCCGCGGCAGCTTAAATCGTTTACCCAATGCCGATACACTCCAGGCAGATGATGGTTGCCTTTTTCAGGATCTCTGCGGCTTCTCCGCGTAAAAGCCCCAGCGTTAAGGCGATAACGCCTATGCCGAGCAGAGAAAGGGCAATCAGGCTTTTGGTGCGCTCCTTCATTCCATCTCCTCCAGCAGGCTGTCGATGATGGATGCCCAGGCGTCTTTCGAGCGGGAGCCGATGTATTCTTCGCCGATCGGTGCCCCGTTTTCATCCAAAAAATAGGTGGTGGGCACCGAATAGGTGTTTTGCATCAGCTCGATCATGGTTTCGTTGGGCAAAAGGTGGATGTAGTCGGCTTCGGTTTCGTCGATCAAGGTGCGGATGGTCGGAAGGTCTTGCTCCGAGGTGTAGTCTAAAATCAACCCCACAACCTGAACGCCCTGATCGGCATATTCCCGATTCAGCGCGCCAAGGTCGGGCATTTCGCCCAGGCAAGGGCCGCAATAGGTCGCCCAGATGTTGAATAGAGTCAATTTGTGTTCTTTGAAAAGACTGTTGTCAACGGTATTGCCGTCAACGTCGGTGGTGCTCAGCTTCGGAATTAAGGGGGAAGCTTCGGCGCGCTCACTGTTTTCATGAGCGTCTTCCTTCGGCGCTTGAGGGGCAGGCTCTTCGGCGCAGCCGCTTAAGGCCAGCATACAGACTAAAAGGATTGCAAGGATTCGTTTCATAAGATCACTCCCATTGTAGATTTAATGTACGCTGAACAGCAGATCATAGTAGGTGGGGAAGGGCCAATTTTCAGTGGGGATCAGGATCTCCATCCGATCGATGATGCTGCGCAACTTATTGAGATCGGCGTTGATCTCGTCGCGGTAGTAAATGCCGCGTTCGTAGAAGGGGTTGATGGTTTTTGCATATTTGCGCTTCTTTTCAAATTCAACGCAAAGGGTGTAGAGGCTTTGGGTGAGGTCGGAAAGCTCGCTGAGCAGCTCCTCCTCGAAGGTGCAGGCAATTCCGGGAATGGCCTGCTTTTTGTGAATGATCGTTTGCGCAAGGTGGTTTTCCTCGCGGCTGACAGCGGGTAAAATGTCCCGTCGGATCATGGAGTTCAGGGTGCGCGCCTCGATGTTGAGGGTCTTGCAATAATGGTCGACCATGATCTCATAGCGGGAGTGCATTTCCTCGGCGGTAAATACCTTGTGGCGGGTAAAGAGATCAACGTTCTTTGGATCGATAAACCGCGGCAGAACGTCCATGGTGGTGGGCAGATTTAAAAGCCCGCGTTTTTCGGCTTCCTTGACCCACTCTTCGGAATAATTATCGCCGTTGAAGATAATCCGTTTATGCGCCTTGATGGTATCGCGGATCAGGGCCTGCAGCGTGGTGTTGAAATCCTCCGCCTGCTCCAGAATATCAGCAAACTCCTGCAGAACGTCGGCGATAATGGTGTTGAGAACGATGTTCGGCTCCGAAATGGAGGCGGAGGAGCCCGGCATACGGAATTCAAATTTGTTGTTGGTAAAGGCGAAGGGGGAGGTGCGGTTGCGGTCGGTGGCGTCGCGGGAGAAGCGCGGCAGGGTATGAACGCCGCCCCTCATTTCCACTTGGTTTTCGGGCGCATAGACCGTTCCGCTCTCGATGGAATCCAGAATTGCATTCAGCTCATCCCCCAAAAACATCGAGATGATGGCGGGCGGTGCTTCATTGCCGCCCAAGCGATGATCGTTGCCTGCCGAGGCCACCGAAAATCGCAGCAGATCCTGATGCTCGTCTACCGCCTTGATCACCGCCGACAAAAACAGCAGAAATTGCGTGTTTTCGCTGGGGGATTTCCCGGGCTCCAAAAGGTTAATGCCGGTGTTGGTGGAGATCGACCAGTTGTTGTGCTTGCCGCTGCCGTTGACCCCTTGGAAGGGCTTCTCGTGAAGCAGGCAGGCCATTCCGTGTTGGGCGGCAATCTTTTTCATCAGCTCCATTGTCAGCTGGTTGTGGTCGGTTGCGGTATTGGTTTTGGAAAAGATCGGCGCCAGCTCGTGCTGCGCGGGTGCTGCTTCGTTGTGCTCGGTCTTGGCGTAGATGCCCAGCTTCCAAAGCTCCTCGTCCAGCTCCTTCATAAAGGACATAACGCGGGGCTTGATGGAGCCGAAATAATGGTCGTCCATTTCCTGCCCCTTGGGCGGGCGGGAGCCGAAAAGGGTGCGTCCGCAGAGAACCAGATCCTTGCGGGCACGGTGCGCCGCTTCGTCGATCAGAAAGTATTCTTGCTCTGCGCCAACGGTGGTTTGCGTTTTTGTAACGTCCTCGTTGCCAAAGAGCTTGAGAATGCGCATGGCCTGGCGGTTCAGCGCTTCATCCGAGCGGAGCAGCGGCGTTTTGGTATCCAACGCTTCGCCGCCGTAGGAATAAAATACGGTGGGGATGCAAAGGGTACCGTCCTTGATAAAGGCGTAGGCGGTGGGATCCCATGCAGTGTAGCCGCGTGCCTCAAAGGTGGCGCGCAGGCCGCCGTTGGGGAAGGAGGATGCGTCCGATTCCCCCTTGATCAGCTCCTTGCCGGAGAATTCCATCAGAATTCCGCCGGTATGATCCGGTGTGATAAAGCTGTCGTGCTTTTCAGCGGTGATGCCGGTCATCGGCTGGAACCAATGGGTAAAGTGGGTGGCGCCCCGCTCCATGGCCCAATCACGCATGGCGGATGCCACGGTGCCGGCGATGGTCTTATCTAAGCTCTTGCCGTTTTCAATGGTCTTTTTGAGGGCAAGATAGGCATCCTCGGGCAGATATTGCTTCATTGCTTTGTCGTTGAAAACCATACTGCCGAATGATTCCGGGATGTTTTTTGCGTTCATAGGCTGGCGTTGCTCCTTTGCTCTATTGATATATTGAATTATAAAATGTTGCTATAAAAAAGTCAACCGTTTTTCGTTCTTTTGGTTGCAAACCGATTGGATGAATGGTATAATTAATTCGATTAATATAATGCGAAAGGTGTTGTCTCCATGAACAAATATTCAAAGGTGAGTACATCCAAAATTATTATGATCGTCGTATTTGCCGTTCTGATCGTTGCCGCGGTGGCGCTGCTGCTGATGATTTTCAGCGACAGTCTGCGGCAGGATCGCCTGCGCAGTGATATGGATGAGTCGGTGATGTTCGGCGTTTGCAGCGGCGACGTGAACAAGGTGGAGCTCTCGGACGATCTGGTGTCTGTTTCCTATCTGGAAAATTATAACGCCGAGGTTCGTAATATTACCTCCGGCTATTATCTCGATATTTTGAGAAAGAACGGGGAAAAGGAAGCGATTTCCCTTTATAACGCAATCCTTTATGCATATAATAACGAAATGAATTATATCAGCCTGCCCGCGAAGGATTATCCCGAAGAAACCATGGTCAAGGCGCTTTATTTTGCCACCTGCGACCTGCCGATCGTTGATATTAACGACGTTTCCCTCAGCGCCGTCGATTCTTCGGTCACGCTGGACGACGGTACCGTTTCCGTGCGGCATTATCTGTATCTGCCTACGGGGGGAAAGGGCTATATTTCCAAAAAGAAATCGGCCATCGATGCGGCGCAAAAAATTGTGGATTCCATTCCGAAGGATTGCGAAACCGAGCTGGCCAAGGCAGAGTATTTGCATGATTGGCTGGTTACCAACGTAAAGGTGACCGACGATCCGATTTACGCCTTGGAAAAGCCCCACTATCTCTACGACGTGTTTATGACCAAATCCACCGACTATACCGGCTTCAGTCAGGCTTATTCGTTGCTGCTGAATTTAACGGGTATCGAGGGCTTTCGGGTCATTCAAAACGCCGAAAAAGCCGAGGAATATGCGTGGAATATCGTCAACGTCGACGGCACCTATTATCAGACCGACTGTACTGCGGACGCAAAGCTTTGCACCATCGGGCTGGATAATTTCAAGCTCCATTTCTGCATTTCCGCGCAGGCGATGGAAAACGGTAAATATCAAAAGATTTTGCGGGAGATCACGCCCGCCTGTGATGCGACCGATCGGGATGCAGGGCGGATTGACCTTGATTTCGGCGATAAGGTGCTGGAATGGACCGATCAGAATTCGGATGGCGTAAAGGCGGTCATGAAAAAGCTGGAGGATGGCGCGCCCTACGTCACCCTGCGTGCAAAGAAATTCAATGAATATAAGTGGGAGGATAACGTTGCATTCATCGAATATTGGTTCGACGTCTGCACGGTTGAATTTGAGGTGGTTCCCGTCGGGAAATACGTTTGCCTCGTTTATCCCTCCGCTCAGGTGCTTCGATGAGCAAAGGGGTTCGCCGGCTTAAATGGCTGATTGCGCCGATTTTGCTGTGTCTGATCGGCGTGGGTTCCGGCTTTTATGCCGATTATAAATTCAACCGGGATACCGAGTCGATGCAGGAAGTGGTGCAATTCGGCTATGCGGGAACGAAGCCGACCGTAAAGGAAAAGGTGGCGTGCGAAAGGGTTGAGGATTATCGCGGTGAATACCGCGATGCCGCTGCCTCCTATTATCGGAAGGCTTACCGTCAGGCGGTCGGGGATCGGGGCGAATTGGTTTACGGCGCAATTCTGTATGCCTTTGATCATCAATACGATTACGTTTGCCTTCCCGCCCTCGTTCGCGAGGAACAACTGTTTGAATGCGCATATAATGCGGTTTTTGATCATCCGTTGCTGGAGGAGAATCTGGCAATGGACGTGGTATCCGTGCGCTATACCTATCAAGATAAAGAGGTTCTTTTCTATGAGATAACGCTGCCTACCAACGATGCGGAGCATATCGATAAGAAGATGGTCGCATTGGAGCGGGCGAAGGAGTTGGTGCGGGAGTATTCCGCTCCCGCCGAAGAGGAAACCGCCCGCCGCCTGTATGATTGGATGGTACGAAACGTGCGGTATATCGAAGATGCGGATTATAACGACGACGCTCCCCATTACCTTTATGATGCTCTGCTGAACGGAGCGTCGAACTGCGATGGGATTTCCAATGCCTATGCGCTGCTGCTGAATCTCTCGGGAATTGAATGCTTCAACGTCAGCAGTATGGCAGAGGAGGGGGAGCCCGGTCATACCTGGAACGTATTAAAGCTGAACGGAAAGTATTATCAGGCAGACGTAACGGCCGAAACGGGCTTCTATGAGGTGACCGGTGAGAATCTTTATCTTCATTTTGCCCGATCCGCCGAGGTGATCTGCAATGATCCCTATGAAGAGATGGTTGCCAAGCTGGCGCCTCCGTGCCTGGATACCGATCGCGATCGGCTTGAGGTGGAGCTTTTCTTCCGTGATACCGAGCTATCGTCGGATGAGCGGGCTATGCTGGATGCGGCGATCGATCGCCTGGAATCGGGGGAACGGTTTGTTGTAATCTGGTGCGGTGCGCTGGCAGAGATGGATGGTGAGGAAAAGGTCGATTTGCTGAGCCGATGGTTCCGCAACTGTCATGTCGACGTTCAAATGGTCAGCGCAGGCAACAGCTTTTGTGTGATCTGCCGAAAATGATAATATTATTATAATAATTCAAAAAAATGCTTGCATTTGCAAAAAGCCTGTGGTATACTTGTAGGGCTGTAAAAATACTCACACAATGTCATGCCCCCTGTTTCCGAGATTTCGGTTGGGGTTTCAGCGAGGCGTTGTGGCGGTAAAAAAACAAAAGGAGGAAATAAACATGTCCGTTATTTCTATGAAACAGCTGCTCGAGGCCGGTGTACATTTCGGCCACCAAACCAGAAGATGGAACCCCAAAATGGCAGAGTACATCTTCACTGAGAGAAATGGTATTTATATCATTGACCTGCAGAAGACCGTTAAGAAGATCGAAGAAGCTTATAACTTCATGCGTGACATCGCTGCCGAAGGCGGCGAGGTTCTCTTCGTCGGTACCAAGAAGCAGGCTCAGGATTCTATCCGCGAAGAGGCTCAGAGAGTGGGTCAGTATTATGTATCCGTTCGTTGGCCCGGCGGTATGCTCACCAACTTCCAGACCATCCGTAAGTCCATCAATCGTCTGAATCAGCTCGAGAAAATGGCTGAGGACGGCACCTTTGATCTTCTGCCCAAGAAGGAAGTTCTGAAGCTGCGTCATGAGATGGAGATCCTGGAGAAGAACTACGGCGGTATCAAGGAGATGAAGAAGGCTCCTGCTGCTCTGTTCGTTGTTGATCCCAAGAAGGAGCATATCGCA
>JAFQKO010000208.1 GCA_017396865.1 Clostridia bacterium
CACGTCGAATCCGTCGCGTTGCTGACGCAATAAGTCATCTTCAAAATTTTCATAGCGGAGTGATATTCCATGAAAGACGTTATTTTTCCGAGTACGCTTTACCGCGTTACCGCAACCGAGGGCGGCGAAATGAAAGCGCTTCCCGTCTATCAATCATTGACCGGCTATATGCGTACCCGCAACGCCGAGCCCGTGGAGATGGAAATCGAGGACACGGTTCTTGAAACCTTCAACGGTCTGGGAAGCAAAACAAGATGCCGCGACAAGACTGTTAAGACCCATTACGTTGCACACACCTTTCAAAAGCAAACAACCGTTGAGATCCTCCTGCCCGAATCGGTAGCCCGGATCAAGGTCAAGCCCGAAGCGGCGGTGGGCAAGGTACAGATCGACGGCAGCCGCATCACGGTGCACACCGACGAAACGCTCTATTTTGTTATTCAGCCCGACGGCGATATTTTCAGCGGACTGCGCGTTCTGCTTGATCGCGCAAAGCCGATGCCGAAGGAGAAGGCGCACAATCTGATCTTTACCGAAGGCATCTATACCGCCGAAAACTGTGCATACATCCACCTCAACGAGTACGGCGCGCCCGTTATCGACGGCATTGAGGACGACACGCTGATCTACATCGGCAAGGACGCCATCGTTAATGCGGCCATCATTCTCAAGGGCGTTCGCAACGTTGAAATTGCGGGGACGGGGATCCTGACCACCCTCAACCGTTGCCACGGCGCCGAGAGCGGCTTTGCGGGCGAGCACTTTTGGGGGCTGTTCCGTGACCACGCCGTACCCAATCTCTACATCCGAAGCGGCTGCGAAAACGTCACCGTACGCGGCATTCTGATCGATGCCGAGTTTCGGGGGATCACGCTGCGAAACAGCCGTAATATACAGATCGAAAACGTCAAGATCTTTGCATCGTCCCACAATGCCGACGGCATCAACTGCTGCAACACCTCCGAGCTTTCGGTGAACGGTTGCTTCATCCAAAGCAGGGACGATTGCTTCTGCCTCTATAATTCCTGCGATTCGATCCGTTGGCTCAACGACGAGGGCTATCGACCCGCTACCGCCGTTTGTCGGAACGTTGATTTTGGCAACTGCATCCTCTTCACCAACTGCCGCCCCTTTGTCTTTGGCGGGCACGCCACGAAGGACACGGAGCCGCGCTGCCTGATCGAGCAGTTCCGCATTCACGACTGCGAGATCATTGAAACGCCCGCTCTGCTCAACCCCGACGAGCGATTTGCCTTCTATTGGACCTCCGTTTTTCGCATTCTCTCCCAGAGCGAGCAGCTCATACGCAACCTGACCTTCGAGAACATCCGTGTAGACGTGACAAACGGTTATTGCGGAAAAATCTTTCATCTTCAGGTTCGCAGCGAGAGCGAGGCGTCCTACACCGAATGCCGCGGCTTTGCGATCGAGGATATTACCTTTCGGAATATTGAGATCCGCAACGGCGAGGAAGCCCTTTTCCCCTCGGTCGTCATCTGCCGTGATACCGAAGAAAAGGAGACCGCCGAGCTGCCGCACATCTCAGGCATAACCTTTGAGAACGTTACGCTCGGCGGCAGACCGATCTCCGCCGCCGATCTTCGCATCGAAGGCGACGTGCAAAACCTGCTGATCCGATAAATAAAGAGAATCTAAAAGGAGTAACAAAATGGCAGTTCTGAAATGTAAAATGTGCGGCGGCAATCTGGAGATCAGCGAAGGCATCTCCGTTTGCGAATGTGAATACTGCGGTGCGCGGCAGACCGTTCCCTCGGCCGACAGCGAGAAAAAACTCGCTCTCTTCACCCGCGCCAACCGTTTGAGAGCCGCCTGCGAATTTGATAAAGCCTTCGGCATCTATGAAAGCATCGTTGCCGAGTTTCCCGAGGAGGCAGAGGCCTATTGGGGGCTGATCCTCTGCAAATACGGCATTGAATACGTAGACGATCCGCTGACTGCGAAAAAGATCCCCACCTGCCATCGCTCCTCCTTTGAAAGCGTTTTGGAGGACAGCGACTTCGATTTGGTAATGGAAAATGCCGACCCCATCTCCCGCGCCGTTTATCGGGAGGAGGCCAAGCAGATCGAAGAGCTGCGGATCCGCATCAACGAGGTTTCCTCCAAGGAGGAGCCCTACGACATCTTTATCTGCTACAAGGAAACAGACCAAGATGGGCAGCGTACCCTTGACAGTGTTTTGGCGCAGGACGTTTACGATGCGCTGACCGCGCGGGGCTACAAGGTTTTCTTCTCCCGCATCACGCTGGAGGACAAGCTGGGCCAAGAATATGAGCCCTACATTTTCGCCGCCCTCAACTCGGCCAGGATCATGCTGGCCTTCGGTACCGATTATGAATACTACCACGCCGTTTGGGTCAAGAACGAATGGAGCCGTTTCCTCCACCTGATCGCCAAGGGCGAGCAAAAGACGCTGATCCCCTGCTACAAGGACATCGACGCCTACGATCTGCCCGCCGAATTCAAACGACTGCAGGCGCAGGACATGGGCAAGCTGGGCGCCACGCAGGATCTGCTGCGGGGCATCGAAAAGATCCTTGGCGGTGCGAGCGTCTCCGCACCCGCCGTCACCGGCGGCCTGACCAAGCGCGGCTACTTATATTTAGAGGACAAGGACTATTCCACCGCTGTCAATTATTTCGAAAAGGCGCTGGACGATAATCCCGAGGACGGCGCCGCCTATCTGGGCGTGGTGCTGGCCAAGGCACGGCTGCAATCGGTCGATGGGCTGGAACAAACGCCCCTTGCGCTGGAAACCGATCCCTACTTCACCAAAGCAATTCGATTTTCCGTCGGTGCACAGCAGACACAACTGCAAACGATCCTCACCGCCAACAAGGCGGTGGTAGCACAAAATCATGCCCTCGCCGATACGGTTGTCAACGGTGCGCTTGCCGCACGGCTGGATGCCGCTCCGCGCCTGCTCCCGCTGCTGGATACGCTGAACGACAGCAACTGCTCAACGGCGCTGGGCTTCGGCAAAAGCGACGTTCATGCGGGTCTTTTGCCCTATGATATCACCCAAGCGCTGAAGGAAAGCGGGCAACCGATGAGCCTTTCCGCGCTGAAAGCAAGCAATGCACGGATCGGCGCTGCAGACAATGCCCTTCTCAAGCAGGCATTGATCGACTTGAATCGCGGTGGCTATGTTACGGCAGAGGATCAGCAGTTGGTGTGGTGTGTGCCCATGAGTGAGGCACAAAGCCAAGCAACCCTTACCGATCTGCAGGCGCAGCTGGAGAAAGCCATTCAAGCCGATACGGCCGAGGCAGAGCGACGCAGACAGGCGATTCTCGATGAAAAGCAGGTGCGGATCACCCGCCTGCGGGAAGAGATGCTGCGCCTAACGGAGCAGCCGCAGCTACAGGATCGGCTTACCGCTGTTAAAATGGAGCTGCGGCAGGTCGCTACCGAGGCAAATAACTTGGCGACCTGGAGGCTGCCTGTTCCGGAGAGCGAGCGGGTGCAACAGCTTCGGGCGCGCATCGAATCACTCAAGCACGCAGGAAACGCCGCACACAGCTCTGCGAGAATAGATCCCGATGCCATTGAAGCGCTCTTTTACTCCGCCGCAACCCCCGCATCCCCTGCCGACACGGAGCAATACCTCCGCGCCCATTTTGCAGGCCGAAAGCTGGAGGCGATCAAATACTACCGTGAGCAAACAGGTGTGAGCCTGCGGGAGGCCAAGGACTATATCGACCGCATTCTTTAAAGGAGTATCTATATGTACGGTGCCATGATCGGGGACATTATCGGTTCCCGCTATGAATTCGATAACATCAAAACCAAGGATTTTCCGCTCTTTTCCAAGGGCTGCGATTTCACCGACGATACCATTATGACGGTGGCGATGGCCAAGGCGCTGCTGCGCAGCCGCGAGGAGCAATACAAGCACGGCGCCCAAAGCTTTCAATCGATCCTGATCGAGGAAATGCAGGCGCTGGGCAAGCAATATCCCCATCCCACGGGCGAATACGGCGGCAACTTCGCCGCCTGGCTGAGAGAGAAGGACCCGAAGCCCTACAACAGCTTCGGCAACGGCTCTGCCATGCGCACCTCCCCCTGCGGACTGATCGCCGTGACTTTGGAGGAGGCGATTGCCCTTGCGCGGGCGGGTGCCGCCGTTTCCCACAACCATCCCGAGGGGATCAAGGGCGCAGAGGCGGTTTCTGCCGCCGTCTTCCTTGCCAAAACAGGAAGAACCAAGGAGGAGATCCGCCACTATATCGTTGCGCACTACTACCCCTTGGATTTCACCCTCGATTCCATTCGTCCCTCCTATTCCTTCGATGGCTCCTGCCAAGGCTCGGTGCCGCAGGCGCTGGTTGCCTTTTTCGAATCCGAAAGCTTCGAGGATGCCATTCGGAATGCGATTTCCATCGGCGGCGATACCGACACCATCGGTGCCATCACCGGCTCCGTTGCATGGGTCTATTATGCGATTCAGAGCGGCGGCTATTCCGGATGGGTCTACGATCAGATCGACCCTGCAATGCTGGCCATCCGGGAGCAAGCCAAGGCTTACCTGCCGCAGGAATTTATCCAAATCGCCGAGGAGTTCCACGAGGTCTGCTGGCGCAGAGCGGGAACCTATAACCGCGTGGGCGGCTCTATCGGCTGATGGATGCCTTTTTAAAATAATCAAAGTAGGATAAAACCATGAACATCGTACAACAAGCAAAAGCCTTACAAGCAGAAGCGGTGGCGTTACGCCGCAAGCTGCATCAATATCCCGAGTGGAGCTTCGGAGAATTCCGCACCGCTACGCTGATCGTGCAGCGGCTGCGGGAGCTGGGCTACACCGTTTTAACGGGGCGAGCGGTTTGCGACCCCGCCGCCATTCCCTGCCTGCCCTCCGAGGAGCAGACCGCGCAATGGGCGCGCCGCGCCATCGAGGAGGGGGCCGACCCCGATCTGGTTGCCCAAATGAAGGGCGGGCTGACGGGGGTTGTCGGCATCTTAAAAAGCGAAAAGCCCGGCAAGACGGTGGCCTTCCGCTTCGACATCGACTGCAACGCCATCGACGAATCTGCCGACCCCGCTCACCGACCCGCCGTCGAGGGCTTTGCCTCCCGCCACGAGCGGTCGATGCACGC
>JAFQKO010000209.1 GCA_017396865.1 Clostridia bacterium
AATCGAACGTATTGAGCCGTAACGGCCTCGTTCAAATCAACAACGATCGGCTGATAAATATTTTCCGGAACGGCGCCGTTCGTCACATCTGCCACCTTTGTCCACGTGGCATTATCCGTACTGATCTCCACCGTATACGCAATCGGGAAACAATAAATACCGGAAATCAAGTAGTTGCGCGGATAAAGCTTCCATTGATCAAAGGTCACCGCATTCTTCATCGTCAACGTTACTGTTTTCGGCGCATCGGAAAATTCAAGAACGTTTTTGGCACCTTTAGACGACCAGCCTCGAGCGGAAGATACGGTATGTACCAAAGTTCCGTCCACCAGGTTTGCAATTCTCCAACTGGTGGTGTTGGCCTCCTCGCCGGAAACTGCAGCGCCCTCTGCCAAGTTCTTGCCGCTGATCATTTTTCCCGAAACAGAATAATTTGCATTCTCCTGCAGCGTGACCGTCAGCGTATTTGCATCCGTCGTTGTCGTTCCGTCGGTAAAATAAGCCTGATAGTCCACATCGTTAAGCATTTGGGCAACCAATGTGACCTCTTCGTCCTTCGGAACGGTCAGCGTTGCGGGAAGGACATATTCCGTATCGTTATAAGTGACCTTTGCAGGTACGTTAGCATCGCTGTTGGACAGATTGATCTCCACCGTCCCCTCCGATGCTACCGCATGGCAAATCGCTACCTCGGAAAGCTGAATCAAACAATCACCGTAATCATCGCCGCGATTGATCCCGCTGAAAGAGAAGCGAACGTATCGTCCGGACACCGCCGTGTCCAGCATGTCTACGGCAGGCTGATAAATGTTATCAGGCGTCGCGCCGTCGGTTACGGTTTTAACCGTCGTCCAGGTACTGTTATCGCCGCTGATCTCCACAGTATAATCCTCAGGGAAGCAGTAAACGCCGGTATTGGCATTAAAGCCATAGGTGCGGGGATAGAGCTTCCATTGATTAAAGGTCGTCTCCGTACCCAAATCAATTGTCAGCGTGATCGGTGAAGAAAAGGTGGTTTGTCCGCGTGTACCCTTCGTAGAGGACCAACCTCTGGAGGAGCCGGACGTATGGATCAACGTTCCATCCGTCAAAGTAGACGCAGGCCACGAACTGTTTACCGTGGAAGATGCCGTGATCGCAGCATTCAGCGCCAGATTGATCTTTGCCACATATACGGGCTTTACCACGTAGGCCGTATCCTCATTAGGTGTGATCGTCAGCGTATTGAGCCCAAGCTTCTTGCCGTTGGAATCATACCACTCCATCTGATAGTCCACGTTGTTATAGGCAGTTGCCTTCAAGGTGATCTCGGTTCCTTCCTCCACCTCGATCGGCGTATCCCAACCATATTTATTTCCATCATAAAGCAAATAGGAAAGGATCGACTCATCGGAATTAGATACGGTAACAGAAACGGAGTTTTCCTCCTTGGATTCGGTCGAAAACACATAGCTTCCGGCCACTGCGGTGTAGACGGCATAACCATCCTTATGCTCCACAAAGGTAAGACCCTCTGCGTCACCGCCGATCAAGGTTTCCATATTGGTCACCGGAACCATGATCGTAGCGTTAGTATTGGCAGGAACGGTGCAGGAATAGTTAAAGGCATCATCCTTATAACTCCAAGCACTCTTAATCGTTCCGTATACCGAATCATAAGTTGCCTCTGCAGCGCCCAAACTACGGTCGGCACGAGGCTGCAGGGTAAAGCTCTTGTAACCATCGGAGCCGGGCGTGATACCCGCCATATAGCGGTACATCCAGCCCACAACTGCGCCGTAGGCATAATGGTTGAAGGAACCGCTGCCAACGGAAACAAAGCCGCTATCGATGCTATAGGCGTTCCAATTCTCCCACATGGTGGTTGCGCCCTGATCAACGGTATACAGCCAAGAAGGATTATCATGCTGCAGCAGCACCTTATAGGCCAGCTCTGTTTCACCGATCTCGGTCAGAACATCCAAAATGATCTTCGTACCAAGGAAGCCGGTTTGCAGCTTATTGCCATGGGAAGAAATGTTATCGACCAACTGCTTTTTCACCGCAGCAAAAGAAGCTTCGTCGGGCAGCAGATCCAGATAGAGGGCATAGAGGCAAACGCTCTGCTCGCCGCGAATCAGCGTACCGTCCTCATTAACGTATTGCTCAATAAAATAGTTCTTTTCGGTCTGATAGAGCTCCTGATAACGTATAGCATCCTCGGTTTTACCCAGAGCCGCCGCCATCTCGCTCATCATCCGCGCATCATAAGCATAATAGGAAACGCCCAGCATCGATTTAATCTCGGTGTCATTGGCTTCATATGCCAGATGGTCGCCATAGTTTTGAGCGCCGCCCTTCTTTTCGGTGGAAGCCAGATAGCCATCCACATAAAGCTGCATAGATTCGTACATCTCACGCACGATCTCAAGATCGCCGTACTGCTTCCACAGCTCATAAGGAATGATCACACCTGCATCTGCCCAGCCCAACGCCCCGAAAGAAGCGCCGTAATTACCGGTGGGTGAAACAGAGCGATAAGCGCCGTCTGCCCGCTGGGTATCATGCATCGACTGCAGGAAGGTACGCAAGAATTCTCGAGAATTATTCAAATAAGAGCCTGCCACCGCAAACACTTGGGTATCTGCCGTCCAGCCCGCCCGCTCATCACGTTGAGGGCAATCGGTGGGAACGCTCAAGTAGTTGCTGTACATACCCCACTTACTGTTGGAGATCAATTGGTTGACATCTGCATCGGCAGTTGTCAGCAAGCCGGTATCCTCCAAAGCCGAGGTAACGACCGTACCGCGCACCTTATAAACAGTTATCGTATCGGTGGCAGTAAGCTCCAGATAACGAAAACCGTAGAAGGTAAAGGCAGGATGATAGGTTTCCTGCTCCGCGCCGGAAAGAATATAGTGAGTCGTAGCCGCAGACGTACGCAAATTGGAAACGTAGGCAGAGCCTTCGGGGCCGTCGTTGCCGCGGGACGTTGCACCCTTGCCCTCATTCAATACCTCTGCATGACGAATGCGAACGGTGGTACCTGCTTTACCGCTGAGAGTCAGATCTTCCCAACCTGCTGCGTTTTGTCCAAGATCGATAATGGCGGTCTGCCCTGCCTCAAGAGTAAAGGCTTCATCACCAAAGGTGCTGATCTTCTTCACAACGCCGTATTGAGACGTGGCCTTTTCGGTAACACCCTCATAAACGTAGCCGCTCTTTACGCTGCGCTCCAAATCTTTGCGCGCATAAGCATCAATGCCCAAGGAGCTGCTGAAGGTTCCGCTGAAATCGGTGCTGACAACCGGTTTCAGCCAACCGGCAGTATCGTAGTCGGCATACTTCCAGCCATCGCTGATACGGGCATCATAGGTTTCACCGTTGAAAATATCGCCCATCAAAACGGGAGCAAAAGTAAAGGTCTTCCAATTCTCGGTATCGGTCACCAAATTTTCGGTGGTGCCGTCGGCATAAGTAATCTTTAAGATTGCGCGGAAAGCCATCGCCTTGCCGGAATTTTGGGCATGAGATACGACCTTGCCGTTCCACCAACCGCTTGTTACAACTGCAGAAAGGGCATTGGCACCATTCTCGATTTTATCGGTTACATCATACGTATTATAATACTGGCGGGTATTGGGGTCGGAATAACCGGCCTTAAGCTCCTGATCACCCACCCGAACGCCGTTGATCCATGCATCATAGTTGCCCAATGCCGACATAAACAGCTTGGCATCGGCAATCTCCTTTTCAGGGGTAAATACGGTGCGGAAAACGTCGGCATGGCGCACCAAAAAGACTCCTGCGGTACCGCTCGGCAGGAATTTTCCACCTTCAACGGTTCCGTCTTCAAAAGGATTATAAGCGTTGAAATCATAGGAAAGAAGCAGCTCATCGCCACGCTTTACGGTGAGATTATCATAATAACCGTACTCGGTACCATGGATACGGTAGCCGACCGTGCCGAGGGCAGGCAGCAGCGATCCAAATGCAGAAACGGGGATCTCACTCACCTTTTTACCGTTCAAATAGGTAACAACCGCCTCGGCCGTTGCATCAATCTTAAGATGAGCGCCCTTTCGCAGGCCGTCAATGCCGCCTACCGCTTCGGTTACGTCCACAAGATAATCGCTAAGGGCGGTATATGCACCGTCGATGCAGGTATGGGGCTTCAAATTCACGGTTGCGCCGTCGGTAAAATCCAACTGCCACATATAATGGTTTTTTGCATCAATCGCATTAAAAACCAGCGCAGTTCTTCTGCTGCCGCCATAAAGATCCAGCTCCACGGTATACTCCAGATCTGCATCCGCTACCGTTTCACCGTTCTTAATGAAGGCTGCCCCCGCATGAGCCTCCGCACTGAGCAAGCCGGTCAAAAAGCGCGAGGAAGCCTCCAGCGTCTCATTGAGATCGTTGGTAACCCGAATGCGCCACCAATAATCGGTGCCGCTTTCCAGCGCATTTCCGGTATATGGAATTGCATTGGAGCTTCCGCTTTCCGCTTCGGTTGACCACACGACGGTTTCAAATTCCGCATCGGTTGCCAACTCCAAAGCATAAGCCTTCTGCGCAGCCCCAACTCGATGACTGTTCATTTTCCAGCCAAAGGTGATCGGCGTCTCCACGCCCGAAGGCTCGAAGGCTTGATTAACCGTCAGATCATAAAGACTGTCGGCGCTTTCAGCACGCACTACCATACAAGACAGCGCTGTGCTGCACAACATTGAGATACAACACAAAATTGCCAATATTCGTTTCATTTTGCTCCTCCTTATATGTTGAGATTGACTTCATTGTAGCATCATGATATAATCAAATAAAGATACAAAACATCTATTTTATATCCTTTTCTGAAATTTCTATGTGATTTTTTAGATTTTATA
>JAFQKO010000005.1 GCA_017396865.1 Clostridia bacterium
CCGCTTTTGGGAATAGCGTTCCTCCTCGGAGTAAACGCAGCCGCAATACTTTTGCATATAAAGCTCCAGCTCGCGGGCGCGGGCTTGCCCCTCGCGGAAGCGGGGCGAAAAGTCGTAGGGGACAAACTCCACCCCATGCCGCGCCGCCGCCTTGGCGGCGATCTCGTTGATGAGCGCGTGGTTCTGATAGGGAGAGACCGTAAGGGTGGTGGTAAAGGCGGGGATGCCCCGCGCGGCGGCGATGCGGGCAGTCTCCTCCATGCGGATGGCATAGCAAAAGGCGCACCGCCTTTCAATCTCGCCGCTGACCGCCTTGGTGAAGCGATCCAAGCCGTATTCATCCTGCACCAAAAGCGGCAGGTCGACGGTTTTTGCATACTCGATCAGGCAATCCCGCCGTGCCTTATATTCGGTATAAAGATGAATATTGGGATTATACCAAAGACCGGTAATTTCATAGCCGTCCGCCCGAAGCTGCTCGATGCAAGTCACCGAGCAGGGCGCACAGCAGATATGCAATAAGATTTCTTTCATTGAACGACCTCGATTCTGCAAAGGGCAATTTTCGCATTCGGTTCTTCCATCAGCCGCACCGACCGCAGAGGCTTTTCGGTCAATACCTCGATCTGATAGAGGCAGACCGGTTCGCCTGCGGGGGTCTTGCGGTGGATCCCCTCGCAATCATAGATAGTGGAATAGCCGGTATGGCGATAAAGCTCATGGAGGTTTGGCTGATGCTGATAGCGGTTCCAATGGCCGATATTGCCGCCCGCCGTCAGCGGGATGCGCTGCTCGGTGCCGTCGGCAAAGGTAAGGAGATATTCACCCACCTTCGAAGGCGCCTTCCACGGCTTTTTCGTTACGTGATTTAAGAGGGTATGACAAAGGAGAAGACTCTTGGCCTCCCCCTCCAACGCCAGCTCCTTGACAGGCGCATCGGCAAAGGGCTGCTCCAGCAGCAGGCGGCGCTTGGCCTTTTCGGCATGGGAGGGAAGGGCGATCCCCTCCAGCTTCTCTTTAAGCCACGGCATCCGTGCGGTGATCTGCCGATCGTAGGCATGGGTACAGCAGGGGGTATAGGCCTTGGACCAAAGCATCTGGGCGGTGAGGAAAAAGTCGTAGAGCTTGCCCTCCCGCACCAGCGAGCGCAGATCGGTGCCGACCCAGGCGGAAATCTGCCCACCAACCATCCCCTTGCGGGCGATACGGTTGCAATAGCGGGGGAAATGGCTGGAATAAAGATTGCCGATCGCAACCTTGAAGCCATGCTCCAGCAGATTGGTTTCAATATCCCGATCCATATAGAAATACCAGATGAAATCCAGCATCAGGATATCCTTGGGGATCTTATCAATGGCGGCGGTGGTGCGATACCGCTCCGGACGCTGGAGCATATCCGCCCAGATCATCATTTTCAGACCCTTTTTCTTCAGATAATCATACAGCCGATTGACGTCGGCGGCAAACAGCTCTGCGGGATCTTTTTCACGGCAGACCTTGCAGACGCCGATCTCATATACCTCGTCGTGGCCGAAATGGACGTATTCCTTCGGCTGAAACACCTCGATGATCTCGTCGGCAAGGTCGAATAAGATCTCATAGGAGCGTTCATTGGAGGGGCAATAGCAATGGGGATAGAGCTTTTCGGGGCGCTGATCTTCAGCACGGATATCGATCTTCTCTGCCTCGTCCTCCACGGGGATCTCTGCGATCTCGGGATGGGCAACCGTCATAAACTGAACGTGACCCAAGCTCTGAATCTCGGGGATCGGCTCGATGCCGAAGGAGCG
>JAFQKO010000025.1 GCA_017396865.1 Clostridia bacterium
GCCGATTTCAATCTCGCCACCCTTTCGATCGAAAAGGGAACGGTAACGGTGGATAGCCAAGGGTGCAAGCTGGCGGTCGGCTTTTGCAGAGTCGGCGAATGCGAGCGGACTTGCCGCGCTTATCTGCGGGAAACGCAACAGAGCAGAGGGCTGATCACCATGTCTAATACCTGGGGGGATCGCAACGGCAGCACCCGTGTTTGCCGCGATTTCGTTCTGCGGGAGATGGATGCCGCCGCCCGTATCGGGCTGGATATCGTGCAGATCGACGACGGCTGGCAGATGGGGGATACCGCCTGGAAATCCGAGCGGGATTCCTTTGGCCGCACCTTCAGCGAGGGCTATTGGGATTGCAACCATGAGCGATTCCCCGAGGAACTGCGGCCGATGGTGGAGTATGCGGCGGCGCGCGGGATGCAAACGGGAATGTGGTTTGCCCCCGATTGGCGGGACGGTTATGCCCATTTTGAACGGGATATCGCCGTTTTGAAAAAGGCCTATGAGGAATGGGGGATCCGTTTCTTTAAGCTGGATATGTATTACGTGTGCAACGAGGCAGATAAGGCTGCCATGCTCAAAATGCTGGCTTTTATCTATAGCCTCGGCGATGACGTTACGGTGCAGATGGACGTTACCCGCGGCAGCCGCCTCAACTATCTTTGCGGGCGGCAGTACGGAACGGTATTTGTGGAGAATCGCTATACCGGGTCGGGTAATTCCTTCCCCCATCGGATCCTGCGCAACCTTTGGATGATCAGCCGATATCTGCCTACTTCGCGGTTCCAATTTGAATTGGTCAATCCCGATCTGAACGTTGAAACGTACGGAGCGGAGGATCCCTTTGCGCCCCACCGCTATGATATGGATTATCTTTTCGCCACCGTGATGCTTTCCAATCCGCTGTTCTGGATGGAATTGCAGTTTTTGTCGGAAAAGCGGCAGGCGGAGCTTGCCCCGCTGATGCAGGTCTGGAAGGAGCACCGCGGCGCCTTTGGCGAAGCGGATATCGCGCCGATCGGCGAAAAACCGAGCGGCCGCAGCTTCAGCGGCTTTGCCGTTTCCCGCAGCGGAAAGGCGGAATACCTGCTGATCTTCCGCGAGGTTACGCAGAACGAGACGGCCGAAATTGCAGTTGACGCGGAAGGCACCTGTAAGGTGCTGGCTTCCAATGCAACCTGCACCGCCGCTCTGCAAGAAGGAAAACTCAAAATCACGTTGGATAAACCGCGCGCTTATGCGCTGCTTCAACTCCAATAAACAGAGCGCCGAGGGCAATGCCCTCGGCGCTGTTCGTTATTCTGCACATTTTGAAAAACTCAAAATCCTTAAAAACGGCTGTATTTTATGCATCTATACAAAAATAAAAGAATTGTAAGGAGGCTATTTACAACAAAAACAGAGTTTTGATATAATTAAATCAGAAAAAGATGAAGTATGGCTTGTCTCTTTTTGGAAAGAAACAGAGGAGATTACAGTTGGTGGAGATTGCAGCATAGCGATTCAAAAATCCGATGGAAAAGTATTACGAATCTGGTTTGGAGAATGAGTAATCAATCAGCACGCCAACTGAAATTAAGGCATATGAAGGGAGGGACGATGATTTGAAGATTGACGATATCACGGTGATTAGCGACGGCGGTTATGTTGACTGCAAATCGAATTTTTATTCCGCAGCCGATAATCTTCCGGAAGGGGAAAGAGCATTTTTTTCCGGGGTAAATACTTTGGTTGGTGATATCGATTCCGGCGTTTGGGCGATCAGCTACCTGCTTTCCATGTACACCGTTCGTCCGAAGGATTTTATCATTTTTGAACAGCCAAAAGTTTTTGTTAACGGCGATGCGGTTTCTTTGGAAAAAATCACAGACTATGCGTGCTATATGGATCGATCTTATCCATTGTTTTCGGGGAAGAAAACTGTTAGAGCGCTTGTGAACCGGGGGTTGAAGCGAAACAGGAAACAGCATACCGCTGATGAAATCAGGGAATTGTTTCAAATGACCCAAGAGCGGTTCGAACGACCGCTTAAGGGCGCCGGACACGAAGTGTTTCGTGCGATGGCAGCAATCGGATACGCCCATGGAAAAGAAATTTTTTGTTTCCCATGGTTAAGCCATAAACGTTTCGAATGCTACCATGGTAATTTGACTGATTTGTTAAAAATATTGGAGCAATTAAAGCTGCTTGCGATTGTTCCGAAGGGCGTGCAAAATGAGATAAGTTCGTCAAGGGGCGCCATTCCGTTCAATGTAGCGATCACCTCTCGGGACGATGCCGTCGCTTTGGGGCAGGCCATTCTGGCTCAATATCAGCAAGACGGAACCTTGCTTACGTATGAACTGTTGGCGGTTGTACAATCGGAAGATGAAAACACGTGGCGCTTTGAGTACGGAATGAATCAAGAAGCAGAGCCCAACAGTGCTGAGAAGCGTTATTATATCACGGTTAATGGAGAAGACGGATCTTTGATTGCGGCTTGCTTTGAAGATTAAATGATAACAGCGCCGAGGGCATTGCCCTCGGCGCTGTATTTATACTTGGTTATTCTTGGCGGGGTCGCCGCAGCACTTTTTGTACTTCTTACCGCTGCCGCAGGGGCAGGGATCGTTGGGGCCCACCTTCTTGCCTACCTTCTCGGGGGCTTTCTTGGGGGTGGTTCCGTCGGAACCGGCGGAGGTGCCGGTCTCTTTGGCAACCGCCTCGCGCTTGACCTCTTCCTCCTTGCGCAGGCGCAGAGAGAAGATGCCGCGAACGGTGTTTTCCTTGATGGTATTGATCATGGCCTCGAAGATATCGTAGCTTTGGAACTTAAATTCCTGAACGGGGTTGCGTTGGCCGTAGGATTCCAGGCCGATGCCCTGGCGCAGATCGTCCATGTTGTCGATGTGATCCATCCAGTTGCGGTCGACGCTCTTGAGCAGGATCACCCGCTCGGCCTCCCGCATCACCTCGCTGCCCAGCTCCTCCTCCTTGGCGGCGTAGGCGGCGTGTGCCTTCTCCTGCACCTCGGCGATAACGTCGGTGGGGGAGAGGGTTTCCAGCTGCTCCTCGGTGTAGCAGAGATCCTCCTCGGCGAGGGCGAAGCTCAGCTCCTTGCGCAAGCCCTCGAAATCCCAGAGGGTGGGCTCGTCGCCCGTCAGGTAGCGGCTCGCTTCGTTTGCGGTGAAATCGTCCAGCATCTTGAGCACCGTTTCCTGCAGATCGGCGTTGTCCAAAACGTCGCGGCGCTGCTTATAGATCAGCTCACGCTGCTGGTTCATCACGTCGTCGTATTCCAGAACGTGCTTTCTGCGGCCGAAGTTGGCGGCTTCCACCCGCTCCTGGCTCTTTTCGATCACACCGGTCAGCATCTTGGCTTCGATGGGCATATCCTCGGGCAGCCGCAGGGTGTTCATCACACCGGTTACACGGTTGCCACCGAAAAGGCGCATCAAATCATCCTCCAGCGAGAGGTAGAAGCGGGTAGCGCCCGGATCACCCTGCCGCGCGGCACGGCCGCGGAGCTGATTGTCGATACGGCGGCTTTCATGCCGCTCGGTGCCGAGGATAAAGAGGCCGCCTGCCTCGCGAACCCGCTCGGCTTCCGCCTTGATGGTTTCCTTATGGGCGGCCAGCGAGGCCTGATAGAATTTCCGCGCCTCGATGATCGTTTCATCGTCGGTGTCGGCATAGCCCACCGCCTCGTTGATCACCGCTTCCTCGTAGCCCTTCTTGCGCAGCTCCTCGGTGGCGAGAAACTCGGCGTTACCGCCCAGCATGATATCGGTACCGCGGCCCGCCATGTTGGTGGCGATGGTAACGGCGCCGTAATGACCTGCCTGGGCAATGATGGAGGCTTCCTTTTCATGGTGCTTGGCGTTCAAAACGTGGTGGGGGATGCCTCGCTTCTTTAAAATGGCGCTCAGCAGCTCACTCTTTTCGATGGAGATGGTACCCACCAGAACAGGCTGACCCTTTGCATGGCATTCCTCGATCTGCTTGATAACGTTGAGGAACTTGCCCTTTTCGGTCTTGAATACCACGTCGGGATAGTCCTTGCGGATGTTGGGTCGGTTGGTGGGGATCTCCACCACGTCGAGGGAGTAGATATGGCGGAATTCGTCCTCCTCGGTGAGGGCGGTACCGGTCATACCTGCCAGCTTTTCATATAAACGGAAATAGTTTTGCAGGGTGATGGAGGCAAGGGTCTTGCTCTCCTTCTCCACCTTGACGTTTTCCTTGGCTTCGATCGCCTGATGGAGGCCCTGATTATACCGCCGCCCGTACATGATACGGCCGGTGAATTCGTCAACGATCAGCACCTGACCGTCCTTCACCACGTAGTCGGTATCCCGATGCATGATGCCGCGGGCCTTCAGCGCCTGATTGATATGGTGGCTGATCTCCATGTTGGCGGGATCGGCGTAGTTTTCCAGATGGAAGAACTGCTCTGCCTTGGCCACGCCCTTGGCGGTGAGGGTAACGTTGCGGTTCTTTTCCTCAATGAGATAGTCGGCATCCACCAGCTCGGCATGCTGCTCCTTGGTGAGGGCGCGCCCCATGGTCAGCTCGTTGTATTCGGAGTTGGCGTAGGAGTCGTAGTCGGCCTTGTCGTCGGTGCGGATGACCTTGAAGGGCTTCAGCGCCTTAACAAAGTTATCCGCAAGCTGATACATTTCGGTGGAATTGGCGCCCTGACCGCTGATGATCAGCGGGGTGCGGGCCTCGTCGATCAGGATGGAGTCCACCTCGTCGACGATGGCGAAATAATGGCCCCGCTGCACCATGTTCTCCTTATAAAGAGCCATGTTGTCGCGCAGGTAGTCGAAGCCGAATTCGTTGTTGGTACCGTAGGTGATGTCGGCATCGTAAGCCGCCTTTTTCTCGGCGGGCTTCATGCCGTTGATCACCAAGCCCACCTTCAGCCCCAGATAGCGGTAGACCTTGCCCATCCACTCACTGTCGCGGGAGGCGAGGTAATCGTTGACGGTAACGACGTGGACCCCCTTGCCTGCCAGCGCATTGAGGTAGGCGGGCAGGGTGGCAACCAAGGTCTTGCCTTCACCGGTCTTCATCTCGGAGATGCGCCCCTGATGGAGCACAATGCCGCCGATGATCTGCACAGGGTAGTGCTTCATGCCGAGAACACGCCATGCGGCCTCCCGCATGGTGGCAAAGGCTTCGGGCAGAATGTCGTCGAGGGTCTCGCCCTGTTCCAGGCGATCCTTTAAAACGTTGGTTTGATCCTTCAGCTCCTCCTCCGAAAGGGCGGCGTATTTTTCCTCCAGCGCCAAAACCTGATCGACGATCGGTTGGATGCGCTTGAGTTCGCGGTCGGAATAGGAACCGAAAAGCTTATTGAAAAGTCCCATAAATCTTGCTCCTTGACTTGTATTTCTTTCAATTACAGTACATTATAACATAAAAATCACAGTATTTCCACCATATTTCAATGAAATTTCGGTGAATTTACAAAATAAATCTATTGCAAACAGCCGAGAATAATGGTAAAATATTGGATGGTAAATAATTTATATCAAATAAAAGGAGATCAATGTTATGGCTTACAACAAGAAAACCGTAGACGACATTAACGTCAAAGGTCAAAAAGTTCTGGTACGCTGCGATTTCAACGTACCCCTCAAGAACGGCGTGATCACCGATGAAAACCGTATCAACGCTGCTCTGCCCACCATCAAGAAGCTGATCGCAGACGGCGGTCGTGTTATTCTGTGCTCCCATATGGGCAAGCCCAAGGGTGAGCCTAAGCCCGAGCTGAGCCTCGCTCCCGTTGCTGCCCGCCTTTCCGAGAAGCTGGGTCAGGAGGTTGTCTTTGCTGCGGATGATAATGTTGTCGGCGAGAATGCAAAGGCCGCTGTTGCCGCTATGAAGGACGGCGACGTTGTTCTGCTGCAGAACACCCGCTATCGCGCAGAAGAGACCAAGAACGGCGAAGCTCTTTCCGCTGAGCTGGGCTCCTTGGCCGATATCTTTGTCAACGATGCGTTCGGTACCGCTCACCGTGCTCATTGCTCCACCGTTGGTGTTGTCAGCCACGTGAAAGAGGCTGTTGCCGGCTACCTGATCGGTAAAGAGCTGGAGTATCTGGGCAATGCCGTTGAGGCTCCCGCCCGTCCCTTTGTTACCATCCTGGGCGGTGCTAAGGTTGCCGATAAGCTGAATGTTATCGAGAACCTGCTCAAGAAGGCCGATACTCTTATTAT
Source organism: Clostridia bacterium (assembly GCA_017396865.1). The sequence continues at coordinate 6,204 of JAFQKO010000025.1, forward strand.
CGGTGGCGGTATGGCCTATACCTTCCTGGCTGCCAAGGGCTATTCCGTCGGTAAGTCCCTGCTGGATGAGACCAAAATTGATTATTGCCGCGATATGATGAAGCAGGCCGAGGAAAAGGGTGTTAAGATCCTGCTGCCCGTCGACTGCGCCGTGGTTAAGGAGTTCCCCAACCCCATCGATGCTGAGATCGAGGTTGAGATCGTGGATGCCGATAAGATCCCTGCCGATCTCGAGAGCCTGGATATCGGTCCCAAGACCGCAGAGCTCTATGCCGAGACCGTTAAGGGCGCCAAGACCGTTGTTTGGAACGGCCCCATGGGCGTATTCGAGAACCCCACCCTCGCAAAGGGTACCTTGGCCGTTGCTAAGGCTATGGCCGAGACCGATGCCGTTACCGTGATCGGCGGCGGCGACAGCGCTGCTGCTGTGAACACCCTGGGCTTCGGTGATAAGATGACCCACATCTCCACCGGTGGCGGTGCTTCTCTTGAGTTCCTCGAGGGTAAGGAGCTGCCCGGTATTGCCGCATTGAACGACAAATAAGAATTAAATCATCTGCGGAACGGAATTTTTCCGTTCCGCAAATTTCACATAATAAGGAGAAAAGAAAAATGAGAAAGTATGTTATCGCAGGTAACTGGAAAATGAACAATACCCCCGCTCAGACCACCGCGCTCATCAATGAGATGAAGCCGCTGGTTGCGGATGCTAAGTGTGACGTTGTGCTTTGTGTTCCCTATGTGGATATCGCCGCTGCCATCGAGGCTGCCAAGGGATCCAATATCAAGATCGGTGCCGAGAACGTGCATTTTGCCGCCTCTGGCGCTTATACCGGCGAGGTTTCCGCCGAGATGCTCACCGCTTGCGGTGTTGAGTACGTTGTGATCGGCCATAGCGAGCGCCGTCAGTATTTCGGTGAGACCGACCAGACCGTGAACCTCCGCACCCTGGCTGCCCTGAAGGCAGGCCTGAAGGCCATCGTCTGCGTAGGCGAGACTCTGGAGCAGAGAGAGCTGGGCTATACCGAGACCCTGCTGAAGTATCAGACCAAGATGGCACTGACCAACGTAACTGCCGAGCAGCTCAAGAACGTCATCATTGCTTATGAGCCCGTTTGGGCGATCGGTACCGGCGTGACCGCGACCGACGATCAGGCGGATGAGGGCAACGGCTTTGTTCGTGCCGCAGTTGCCGAGATGTTCGGTGCTGAGGCTGCCGAGGAGATCACCGTTCAGTACGGCGGCTCCATGAACGCCAAGAACGCTGAAGGCCTGCTGGCTAAGCCCAACGTAGACGGCGGCTTGATCGGCGGCGCTTCCCTGAAGGCCGAGGACTTCTCCGTTGTGGTGCATGGGGTTAAATAATGATGAAAAAGCCTTTAGTTCTTTGTATTTTAGACGGCTACGGCAATAATCCCGTAACCGAGGGGAATGCGATCTATACCGCAAAGACCCCCAACATGGATGCTCTGCTGGAAAGCTGTCCCACCACCGCCATCGGTGCCTCCGGCATGGATGTCGGCCTGCCCGACGGCCAGATGGGCAACAGCGAGGTCGGCCATACCAACATCGGCGCAGGCCGTGTGGTTTATCAGGAGCTGACCCGCATCACCAAGAGCACCATCGACGGCGACTTCTTTGAAAATGAAGCGCTGATGGGCGCGATGAACAACGCCAAGGAGAAGGGCACTGCCCTCCACCTGATGGGCCTGATGTCCGACGGCGGCGTTCATTCCCATAACAGCCACCTTTGGGCTCTGCTGGAGATGGCTAAAAAGAACGGCCTGGAGAAGGTCTACGTTCATTGCTTCCTGGACGGCCGCGACGTGCCGCCTGCAAGCGGTGCAGATTTCGTTGCAGAATGTGTCGAAAAGTGCAAGGAGATCGGTGTCGGTCAGGTCGCTACCGTTATGGGTCGCTACTATGTTATGGACCGTGATAACCGTTGGGAGCGCGTGGAGAAGGCTTATGCCGCGCTGACCTACGGCGAGGGCATCAAGAATGCCGATCCCGTTGCCGCCATCAAGGCTTCCTATGAGACTGTGGATGCCGAGGGCAAGAATGTGACCGATGAATTTGTGGTTCCCACCGTCTGTGTGGAGGGGGCAACCATCAACGAAAACGATAGCGTTGTTTTCTTCAATTTCCGCCCCGACCGTGCCCGTGAGATCACCCGCACCTTCGTGGATGCCGAGTTCAATGGCTTTGAGCGCAAGAAGGGCTTTTTCCCGCTCTACTATGTCTGCATGACCCAGTATGATGCTTCGATGCCC
>JAFQKO010000006.1 GCA_017396865.1 Clostridia bacterium
ACACAGCGCGGTTGCAGCTTTCGGGTCATCGAAAACACCGATGGCGATGCCTGCCAGCATGGCAGAGCCGAAGGAAGAATCGGCGCTCTCGGTGATTCGCAGGGTCATCCCCAGCGCATCGGCGGTCATCTGCGCCCAGATCCCGCCCTTGGCACCGCCGCCGATGAGGGTGGCGGTGGGCTTATAAGGCAGCCCGAGGGAATCAAGGTATTGCTTGCAGTCCAGCAGCGAAAGGGTAACCCCCTCCATGACTGCGCGGGCAAAATGCCCCTTGCCGTGGGTGGCGCGGATGCCGATGAAGCTGCCGCAGAGGGTGGGGTCGGCATAGGGGGTCAGTTCACCGTTGAGATAGGGATGAAACATAACGCCCTCGCTCCCGATGGGAACGGCGGATGCTGCCTCGTCCAGTTCTTTGTAGCTGCCGCCGAAGGTATCGCGGAACCAGCGGTAGCTGGAGGCCGCCGCCTTGGTGGCGGTGCCGGGATACCATAAGCCCTTGGCCACGTGGGAATAATTCACTAAATGTTGATCGGGGAAGGGGCGGTCGGTGATGACGCAGATCCTGCCCGCCGTTGCCAGCTTGACGGTGCAATCGCCCTGCTCTACCGCACCGGAGGCAAAGACCTCCATCACCGTGTCGGTGGTGCCGCAGAGAACGGGGGTGCCCGCCGCAAGGCCGGTGGCTTTGGCCGCCCTTTCGGTCACACCGCCGATGATGTCGGTGGGGTTTTTGATGGGCGGCAGCATGGCGGGCGAGATGCCTGCCAAAGCGCAAAGGTCTTCATCCCATGCCATTTTGTTGCAGTCAAAGAGCATACTGCCCTCGGCCTCGATGTAGTCGGTGCAGAATGCCTCGGTCAGGTAGTAGCGGATATAGTCCTTTTCAAAAAAGAGGGTTCTGCCCTTGGCAAAGGTCTCCGGCTCGTTTTCCCTTAGCCAGATGAGCTGGGGCAGGGTCCAGATGGTGTCGGGGCGGTGGAAGGTCTTTTGAAAGAGCTCCTCGCCGTGGCGCTCCCGCAGAGCCTGCGCCTGCTTGCGGCTGCGGCTGTCGGTCCAATGGATGGCGTTGCGCAGCGGCTCGAAGTGTTCATCGCAGAGCAGGGAGGTGTGGGTCGCCGAATCCAGCGCCACCGCCGCGATCTCCTGCGGGGCGATGCCGCTTTTGGCGAGAATGCTTCGACAATTTTCGCAAAGCGCCCCGATCCAATCGCTCGGGTTTTGCTCGCAAGCCCCCGCCTCGGGGTAAAGGGTGGGATATTCCACCGTGTGCTCGGCAACGATTTGCCCCTTTTCCGAAAGCAGCGTTGCCTTGGAGGCGCCGCCGCCGAAATCAATTCCTAATAAATATTTCATCGTTTTTCGATCCATGCATGGTCAGGGTCGCTGCTGCGGTTAAAGCCCTGATGATCGCCCGCCATCAACCAGAGGAAATAGGTCTGATAGCCGGGGGTGGAAACGGTGGTGTGGTAGCCGTAGGGGAACTCCACCAGCTCGTCGTTCTTCACGCGGTAGGCCTCGTCCAGCGCACCGTCGGCGGTATAGAGGCATTGCACCGCAAAGCCCTGCTTGGGATCGAAGAGGAAATAATAGATCTCCTCGGCGATGCACTCGGCGGGCATA
>JAFQKO010000026.1 GCA_017396865.1 Clostridia bacterium
CCTCGATCTTGAAGCTGACGGTTTTTTCCTCAAAATAGCCGTACTTCTTATAGAGGATCTCCAGCGCCTGAACCAGATTCTTATTCTTGTTCTTATAATACATCGCCATCTGCGCGATCAGCATCGAGGCGACCAGCGAATCCTTATCGCGGGCATAATCGCCCTTGAGGTAGCCGTAGCTTTCCTCAAAGCCGAAGAGGTATTCATGGCTGCCCTCGTTCTTGAAGCGCTCCATCATCTCGCCGATATACTTAAAGCCGGTGAGCACCTCATAATAGGCAACCCCGTTCTCGGCACAGATCTTTTTAGGCAGCTTGGAGGACACGATGGTGGAGACCACCGCCGCATTCTTCGGCAGAGTGCCCGCTTCGCGCTGCACCTCGATGATAAAATCGATCAGCAGAGCCGCCATTTGGTTACCGGTAAAGAGGGCAACCTGATCGCCCACCAGCGCGGCAACGCCCACACGGTCAGCATCGGGATCGGTGGCAATGATCAGATCGGCGCCGACCTTTTTGGCCAGCTCCAATCCTAAGGTGAAGCCTTCCTTCTCCTCGGGGTTGGGGCTCTTAACGGTGGGGAAATCCCCATCGGGGATCATCTGCTCCTCCACAAAGGAGACGTTGGCACCCAGCGCCTTAAAGATCTCGGGAACCAGCTTATAGCCGGTGCCGTGGAAGGGGGTATAAACGATGGAAAGCTCCTTAGCCTCGGGCTTCAGATCGCCCAAGGGAAGCTGCTCAGCCAAAACGCGCTGCAGATAGCGGGCATCGGTCTCTTCGCCGATGATCTCCAAAAGACCCTTTTCCTTGGCCTCGGCCTCATCCATCACCTCAACGGCCAAGGGATCGACCTTCTGCATCTCGCCGAGGATGAAATCGGCCTGATCGCCCGAAAGCTGCGCACCGTCCTCAAAATAGGCCTTATAGCCGTTATACTCCTTGGGGTTATGGGAAGCGGTAATGTTAACACCGCCGATGGCGCCGAAATCGCGGATCGCAAAGGAAAGCTCGGGGGTGGGGCGCAAGGAATCAAAGACCCGAACGTGGATGCCGAGGGCGCACATGGTCAGCGCCGTCTCCATCGCGAAGCGCGGGCCGTTATTACGGCAATCGTAGGCGATCACGATACCGCGATCCATCGCCTCCTGACCTAAGGATACGATATAGTTACCGAAGCCGCGGGAGGCGCGACGGACGGTATAGATATTCATTCTGTTGGTCCCTGCGCCCATGATGCCGCGCAAGCCACCGGTGCCGAACACCAAGTCGCAGGCGAAACGGGAGCGGATCTCATCATCATTGCCGTGAACGGCAATCAGGTCGGCCTTAATGCGACCGTCCAGCTCGGAATAGGATAACCAGCGCTCATACTCTTGCAGATAGCTCATCTTAATGTTCCTCCTGATATTCTTTTAATGCCTGCGCCAGCTGATCGGGGCAGGATGTGGATTTATACCCGCATTGGATACCGGAAAGACGGTCGATGGCTTCATCCACGTCCATCCCCTCTACCAACGCGGCAATTCCTTGCAGGTTGCCGTTGCAGCCGCCTTCAAACGCCACGTTATGCAACGTACCGTCCTCAGCGACCTCAAAGGCGATCATGCGGGAGCAAACGCCCCGCGTTCTATACGTATTCATTCAAACGACCTCCTGTTTTCCATCGCCCGTGTCAAGGTCAGGCTATCGGCATACTCCAGCGTACCGCCGACAGGGATGCCCAGCGCCAAGCCGGTCACCTTGATCTCAAAGGGCTTCAACAGCTTGCAAAGATACAGCGCCGTTGCCTGCCCCTCCACGTTGGGCGAGGTAGCAAGGATGACCTCCTCCACCGGCTCCTCGGCAACCCGATGGAGCAGCTCACGGATCTTGAGCTGATCGGCGCCGATGCCGTTGACGGGAGAGATCAGGCCATGCAAAACGTGGTAGGTGCCCTGAAAGGTGCGGGTGCGCTCCATGGCCTCCACATCCTCCGGCTTTTCCACCACGCAGATGGAGCCCTTTCGCTTATCATCGGAGCAGATGGGGCAAAGCTCCCGATCGGTGAGATTCTGGCAGCGGGGGCAGCAATGGATCAGATCCTTGGACGCGAGCAGCGTATCGGCAAATTCCTTCACCATGCTATCGCCCTGCGCCAAGATGAAATAGGCCATCTTCTGCGCGGTTTTCGCACCCACGCCCGGCAATTTGCCGAACTGCTCGATCAGTTTGTTTAACTGCGCAATATTGGGCATGGCTTAAAAAAGACCGCCCATACCGGGAAGACTCATCCCGCCGGTCACTGCACCCATTCTCTTTTCCATTTCAGAATCGGCCTTACCCATTGCCTCGTTGATGGCGGCAACGATCAGATCCTCCAGCATTTCGATATCGTCGGGATCGACCACCTCGGGCTCCAGCTTGACTTCCAAAACTTCCTTCTTGCCGTTGACCTTCACGTTCACGGCACCGCCGCCTGCGGCGGCCTCAAATTCGGCGGCTTCTACTTCGGCCTGGGCGTTCTGCATATCCTCCTGCATCTTCTGCACCTGGCGCATCATGTCGCCTCTCTTCATATTATAGCCTTCGGGTAATCTTGCTTTCATCAGTCTATCTCCTTTAATAATTCTTGAAGCGGATCATCTTGCTTTAAAGAAGCCGCTGTTAATTTCATTTCAACGGTATAGGGCTTTCCGCCCGCGCGGGATACCGCTTCGGTGATCGCCGCCTTATTTTCAGGCCGACCCAAAAAATCAATGCAAAACTCCTGCTCGGTAGAAAGGATCAATCGATCCCCTTGCACCGCAGGGGTAATATCCAATAAAAAACCAAGCAGATTGGTGTGGCCGGTGGCAGAAAGAACCTCCTTCACCTGATCCCAGAAGGGGCACTCCCCCGCCTCGCCCTGCGGCTCATCAGCTACAGGCCGCGATTGAGACTGCGCTACCTCTGCAGCTGCAGGCTGCGGTTGCGGCTCTGCCGCCTCTGCCGCCTCCGCCACCTCGGCGGTCTGCACCACGGGAACGCTGATGACACCGCCCTTTTCCAGCCGCGCGATCCGCGCGCTTAAAGAGGCGATATCCTCGCCCAGCTCCTCGCGGCAGAGAGAGATCAGGGTCATCTCGGCCAAAAGGCTCTTATCGGCGGTACGGCTCAGCTCCCAAATACCCGTTTGCAGGGTACGCATCATCCGCATCACGCAGGCGGTAGGCAGCTCGCGGGACAAAACGATCTTTTCCCGCAGCTCCTTGGCGTCGCATTCAATCAATTCCTCCGGATGCTCGCTGACGCTGCAGATCAAAAGATCCCGCAGCACCGCCGAAAGATCGGCAAACAGCTGAGCGGGGCCGGCATAGCGCTCCCGCGCTTTTTTATAACACTTCAGCAGGCCGGAAGCATCCCGATTCCAGGCAAGGCGCACCGCCTCCATCAACTGATCGCTTCCGCAGACCCCAACGATCTGCTCCACCCGCTCCAGAGTAACCGGCTCCATCCCGTCGCGGCAACGGTCCAGCAACGATAAGCCATCCCGCAACGCACCGTCTGCCAAGCGGGAAAGTAGGGCGGCCGCGTCATCACGCAGCTCGAAGCCCTCCTGCTCCGCCACATACTGCAGGCGACCTGCGATCAACTCGGGCGTCAGCCGTTTGAAATCAAATCGCTGACAACGGGACAAAATGGTGGCGGGAATCTTATGGATCTCGGTGGTAGCCAACACGAAGATCACGTGGGCGGGCGGCTCTTCCAACGTCTTCAAAAGAGCGTTGAAGGCCTGATTACTCAGCATATGCACCTCGTCGATGATATAGACCCGATATTTCACCGCGGCAGGGGCATAGATAAGCTCCTCCCGCAGCTCCCGCACGTCGCCGACGCCTGTATTGGTCGCCGCATCGATCTCCACCACGTCCATGGTGGATTCGTTGAGGATCCCCTTACATTGGGGGCAGGCATTACACGGATCGCCATTGACGCTTTCGGGACAGTTGACCGCCCGCGCCAGGATCTTGGCGCAGGTCGTTTTACCCGTTCCGCGGGTGCCGCAGAACAGATAGGCATGGGAAATATTCCCATCCGCGATCTGGGCGCGCAGGGTCTTGACGATATGCTCCTGACCGACGACATCGGAAAATGCCAACGGACGGTATTTGCGGTACAAGGCTTGGTACATAGCTTCTCCTAAAAAAATAATATGAGGGTTGCCTTTACAAGACAGCACACCGGACTCAAAACAGGAATTCGGCACACATAGACGAAGGCCCGCTTAATGCTGCTCGGTTCCCCGCCTGACA